>NZ_JBKQGX010000048.1:0-501 GCF_050487245.1 Alcaligenes sp. Me129 | reverse complement strand
GTTCAGCTTGCGCTCAACCACCTTGCCGTCATCACCCACGAAGCGCAAACCGTCATTCAAGGTCGCCACTTCTTCGACGCTGCCATCGGACTTCTCGTACACGAGGCGGGTCTTGCTCTTGCCATCAGCCCCATCATTACCGGCCAGGCCCGGTGCACCCATCGCCACCGTCAGATCGGCTCCTGCGCCGTCCTTACCGGTCATACCGATCGAGCCGTCCTTACCATTAAGACCCACGCCAGGCAGACCGTTCGCACCGTCTTTACCCGGTGTCCCGTTCTCACCCAAGATAATGGTCTCCAGACCCGTGATGTCCTTGGACAAGGCCACACGAATCGCGCTGTTGCCATCAGCATCCTGCTCAATCTGAGTCATGATGTTCTGACCAGCGTCAAACTTCGTCCAATCGGTATTAGTCTGAGCTCCAGCAACCGTCACGGTAGAGCCCAGCTTAGAAGTAAATGGACCGCCATCATTGGCAACAAATACTAAGCCTTTATC
>NZ_JBKQGX010000047.1:0-507 GCF_050487245.1 Alcaligenes sp. Me129 | reverse complement strand
GCGATACGGAACGAGATTTCCGCTTTTGTGCTGGTTGCACACCACGCATTGCTTGTGAATATTGCGTTCATTAAATCGGAGTTGAGGTGCCGCAGCAGTTGTCCGGTAATGTCCGGCATCCCACTGAGCAGACGTGAGCGTTCCGCACGAGATACATGGTAAGTCGCGGTCTCTTTCTCTGATGAAGGCGTTTACGGCTTGTTGGGCTTGTTTAATCCAGTAACTGCGGGGCTTTAAGGCGAGTTTTCGAATCTTAAGTTTATCTTTCTGTTTCTGCTCCTCTCGTCGTCGTTTCTTCTCTGCTGCTTTTTCCGCTTTTTCGCGTTCTTTACTTCGTCGTTCGAGTGCTATCTTGGTTCCACACTCTGGAGAGCACCACCACTGATTAGCGAATGCAGGGTGAAACCATTCCCGGCATTCATCGTTTTTACATCGTCTTCGCGCTGGTTTAGCCATCATCTTCTTCCTCGTGCATCGAGCTATTCGGATCGCTCATCAGTTCTGCGC
>NZ_JBKQGX010000046.1:0-574 GCF_050487245.1 Alcaligenes sp. Me129 | reverse complement strand
AAAAAAAAAAAAAAAAAAAAAAAAAAAAAAGGAGGAAAAGAGGAAAAGGAAAAAGAGGGGAAGGAGGGAAGGGGAAAAAAGGGAAAAAGGGGAGGAAAGAAAGGGAGGGGAAAGGGAGAAGGAGGGAAAAAAGGGAGGAAGGGAGGAGAAGGGAGAGGAAAAGGGGGAGAGAAGAGGAAGAGGGGAAAGAAAGGGGAGGGAGGAAAGAGGAAAAGGGAGAAGGGGAGGGGGGAGAAAAGGAGAGAAGAGGGAGAGAGAAGGGAGGGAGGGAAAAGAGAAGAGAGAAGGGGGAGAGAGAAGGGGGAAGAGAGAAAAAAGAGGAGAAAAGAGAAAAGAAAGGGAGGAAGGAGGGAAAAGAAGAGGGAAAAGAGAAAAAGGAAGAAAAGGAAGGGAGGGAGGGAGGGGAAGAGGAGAAAAAAGAGAGAGAAAAGAGAAGAGGAGGAGGAAGAGGAAGAGGGGGAGAAGAGAAAGGGAGGGGGAAGAGGAGAAGAGAAGGGCGGGGCAAGAGGCGGGGGCAAGGAGAGGAGAAGGACCCCGAGACCCGGGCCGGGCAAAGGGGGGCAGCGGGTTTGAC
>NZ_JBKQGX010000045.1:0-599 GCF_050487245.1 Alcaligenes sp. Me129 | reverse complement strand
CTCTGCCTTTTTCTTTGCTCCCCCCTCTTTCTCTTCTCCCTCCTTTCCCCCCCCCTCTCTTTTTTCTCTCCTTTTCCCCTCTTCCCCCTTTCCCTCCTTCTCTCCCTCCCCCCTTTTCCCTCCCCCCCCCCCTCTTTTTCCTTCCTCCCCCCCTCCTCCTTCCCTCTCTCCTCCTCCCCCTCCTCTTCCCTCCTCTTTCCCTCCCTCCTCCTCCCCTTTCTCCTCCCCTCTCCCCTTCCCTTTTCTCTTCTTTTCCCCCTCTCTTTCCTCCTTTTTTTTTTTCCCTTTTTCCTTTTCCCCTCTTTCTTTCCCTCCCTTTCCCTTTTTTCCCCTCTTTCTCTCTTTTCTTTTCCTTCTTTCCTTTTTTTCCCTTCTCTCCTCCCTTCTTTCCCTCCCCTTTCTTCTCCCTCCCTTCTTTCCCTTCCTTCCCTCTCCTTCCCTTTCCTTTCCCCTTCCCTCTCCTTCTCTTTTTCTTCCTCTTCCCCCCCTTTTTTTCTTCTCTCCTCCCTCTCCCCTTCTTCCCTCTCTTTCCCCCCCTCCTTTTTTCCTCCTCTTTCTCTCCTTTCTTTTTTTTTCTTTTTTTTTTTTTTTTTTTTTTT
>NZ_JBKQGX010000044.1:0-646 GCF_050487245.1 Alcaligenes sp. Me129 | reverse complement strand
GCAACAACATGGCCTGGTGTCTGTGGGATATGCTGACCCATCCGCGCTACGGCATGGGGAAACGTCTTGGTGCGGCGGATGTGGATAAATGGGCGCTGTATGTCATCGGCCAGTACTGCGACCAGTCAGTGCCGGACGGCTTTGGCGGCACGGAGCCGCGCATCACCTGTAATGCGTACCTGACCACACAGCGTAAGGCGTGGGATGTGCTCAGCGATTTCTGCTCGGCGATGCGCTGTATGCCGGTATGGAACGGGCAGACGCTGACGTTCGTGCAGGACCGACCGTCGGATAAGACGTGGACCTATAACCGCAGTAATGTGGTGATGCCGGATGATGGCGCGCCGTTCCGCTACAGCTTCAGCGCCCTGAAGGACCGCCATAATGCCGTTGAGGTGAACTGGATTGACCCGAACAACGGCTGGGAGACGGCGACAGAGCTTGTTGAAGATACGCAGGCCATTGCCCGTTACGGTCGTAATGTTACGAAGATGGATGCCTTTGGCTGTACCAGCCGGGGGCAGGCACACCGCGCCGGGCTGTGGCTGATTAAAACAGAACTGCTGGAAACGCAGACCGTGGATTTCAGCGTCGGCGCAGAAGGGCTTCGCCATGTACCGGGCGATGTTATTGAAATCTGCGATGA
>NZ_JBKQGX010000043.1:0-711 GCF_050487245.1 Alcaligenes sp. Me129 | reverse complement strand
CCCCCGCTGTCAGAATAGTTGGAACCTCAGTTGCTGTTAGAGTCCCAAACCATTGGGGGCAAAGAGAAGGTTCCGATGAAGTATTCCGCAGAACGCCGGGAAGCCATCCTGAAGAAGTTACTGGCCCCGCACAACCGCACGGTCTCCGACCTGGCACGCGAAGAAGGCATTTCCGAGGCCACGATCTATAACTGGCGCAAACAGGCCCGCGGCCAGGGCCGTTTGTTGCCAGACCAGGCGTCGGACAGCGAGGGCTGGAGCTCGCAGGACAAGTTCAACGCCGTGCTGGAAAGCGCTGCGCTGTCCGAAGTGGAGCTGGCCGAGTACTGCCGGCGCCGGGGACTGTATGCCGAGCAGTTGCGCCGCTGGCGAACGAGTTGCGAGCAGGCCAACGCGCAGAGCCAGAGCGCCGCCCGGCAGGAGGCCGACGCGCTCAAGGCTGAACGTCGCCGCACGCGCGATTTGGAGCGCGAGCTGCGCCGCAAGAACGCCGCGCTGGCTGAGACGGCAGCATTGCTGACCTTGCGAAAAAAAGCCCGGGCGATCTGGGGGGACGAGGAAGAATGACCAATGCCCAGGATCGCCGTCAAGCTGTAGCGTTGGTCGATGAGGCTCGCCAGGCCGGTGCACGCTTGCAGAGCGCATGCATCGAACTCGGTATCGGCTTGAACACTTATCGTCGCTGGGCGACGGGCGATGAGGACAGACGCC
>NZ_JBKQGX010000042.1:0-924 GCF_050487245.1 Alcaligenes sp. Me129 | reverse complement strand
GTTCGACTCGCTCATTCCAAGCGCCCACACTTATCGGCTGTTAATTGTTAAAGAGCAGTGACAGTTGCCTGTCGTTCCACTGACTAACCCGGCTGGCTCGTCGCGTTTAGCGCTTCGTGCCTTGCTGTGTTAGCAGCAGAGAAACGAGATTATGAAGCAGATCAGGCAGTGTGTCAAGCGTTTTTTTGAAGAAGTTAGAAAGTTTTAAAACCGTCTAACCTATCCCGCTTCAACCAGAACTTTCGTTCTTTTCTACCTGCTGAACAATCAACCGTGAGGCTAACCATCCCACTTCACAAACAAGGGTAAATTTTCAAAACCGTTTCAACCTGCAAAACCGCTTAAAAACTTAACGTTGCGTTCTCTGGAGCAGAACCTAGAACTTTAACACAGAATTTTCTGATTTGTCAAGCCCCGGGTTTTACACCCTGTCAGTTTCCTGACCAGTCATTCAAGCTTCGGTGCGGGCCTCTTGGCCAAGGCGGTGAAACTTGTCTAACTGCTCTCTGTAGCGCTTCAGGGAAAACCCTGTGTGTGCTGCAGCGAGAAAAGAACTATAGCACGAGGATTTTCCGCTTTGCAAGTTTTTTACCTGAATATTTCATGTAAAAGAGGCGGTTTACAGTAGTTTTCCACTTAGATCATTGTTATATATGATAAAACTTAAATGAAACTAAATGATATTAAGATGACTATATCTCGTTCATAGCTGGAGAGACACCAGAACTGGCAGGTGAAACGCCAGGATGCCCCATCGCAGAACAGGTCGATTCCAGGCTTTTTCTCTCCAGCTCAGCATCGTTTCTCTTGTTTCGCGCTGAATTCCCGCCCTAAACGTATTTTCGCGGACAGACAGACAGACAGACAGACAGACAGACAGACAGACAGACAGACAGACAGACAGACAGACAGACAGACAGACAG
>NZ_JBKQGX010000041.1:0-1036 GCF_050487245.1 Alcaligenes sp. Me129 | reverse complement strand
AGACTTAGAGACTTAGAGACTTAGAGACTTAGAGACTTAGAGACTTAGAGACTTAGAGACTTAGAGACTTAGAGACTTAGAGACTCGGAGAATCTAAGACCTAAGCAAAGAGACTGAGAACCAAAGGGCTATTGAAGGTCAGTGAGGATAGAGGGTGGGGGGATTGGATTACTTCTTGGGGAGGCTCACCACCCAACTATATATAGAGGGTTGAGTCGCAACAATGAATGGCCCTTCTATATAGAGAGGGCGCTCATTGTTTCAACCGCTCTAGGTAGGTCGCCGCTCGAGGCCCCGGGACCGGGTGTTGGGGCGGACTACTTGCCGGCGCAATGCGCCGGTCCCCTTGTCGCAGTCATGATCGGGGCGCAGTCTGAACTCGCCCAGTGATTGGTCCCCCGGACCAATCACAAACTTTGGGCTCAAACAGCAGACTGCTTGCATCCCCGATCATGACTGCGACTGCGGCAAGTACTCTGACTCGCCCCAACACCCGGTCCCGGGGCCCCGAGCGGCTAGCAGCCCTGCATAATGCTCGATCTTGGAGGCCATTCAACTCGCTATCTATATAGAGACACTATTGATTGGAGGCATAGGGCCGATGCAGTGTTCGTGTGGTCGTTCTTTTGTCCGTTATCCATCTATCCAGCCAGCAAGCAGGCAAGCAAGCAGGCAAGCAGGCAAGCAGGCAAGCACAGGGACTGATGGCTGGCGTGGGTGATGAGTTTCGCTGTCTCTATATATAGAGAAGGGGCTATTAGGCGACTGGAGAATATCTAGCCAATTTTCATGAGAAAAACAGCGGTTTGGTATGGAAGATGCGGTTGAGGATGGGATGGCCGCTACCAGGGGAAAAAAACTGAAGTTAAGCTAAAAATTATTTTTATAGTTATTCTTCATAGTTATCAATCAGCTACATCGTTTTACGGAGTTTTCTCTCCTGAAATACCTAGAAAAAACCCATGAAACGCTTGCAAAGCGGAAAATCGTCGTGCTATAGTTCTTTTCTCGCTGCAGCACACACAGGGTTTTCCCT
>NZ_JBKQGX010000040.1:0-1431 GCF_050487245.1 Alcaligenes sp. Me129 | reverse complement strand
GATGCGGATGCCGACGCCGATGCGGATGCCGACGCTGACGCCGATGCGGATGCGGATGCGGATGCCGATGCTGATGCAGACGCCGATGCGGATGCAGACGCCGATGCGGATGCCGACGCCGATGCGGATGCCGACGCTGACGCCGATGCGGATGCGGATGCGGATGCCGATGCCGATGCCGATGCGGATGCTGATGCAGATGCCGATGCAGATGCAGATGCTGACGCCGACGCCGACGCTGATGCTGATGCGGATGCTGATGCTGACGCCGATGCGGATGCCGACGCCGATGCGGATGCCGACGCTGACGCCGATGCGGATGCGGATGCGGATGCTGATGCAGACGCCGATGCGGATGCCGATGCTGACGCTGACGCTGACGCCGATGCTGACGCTGACGCCGATGCGGATGCTGATGCTGATGCCGACGCGGATGCTGATGCCGACGCTGATGCCGATGCCGACGCTGATGCAGACGCCGATGCGGATGCCGATGCTGACGCTGATGCCGATGCGGATGCAGACGCCGATGCAGACGCCGATGCAGACGCCGACGCTGATGCCGATGCCGATGCAGATGCAGACGCTGATGCCGATGCCGATGCCGATGCGGATGCTGATGCCGATGCTGACGCCGACGCTGATGCGGATGCCGATGCGGATGCCGATGCGGATGCCGATGCGGATGCTGATGCAGATGCCGACGCTGATGCCGATGCCGACGCTGATGCAGACGCCGATGCGGATGCCGATGCTGACGCCGATGCGGATGCGGATGCGGATGCCGACGCCGACGCCGATGCGGATGCCGATGCGGATGCAGACGCCGATGCTGATGCCGACGCCGATGCTGACGCTGACGCTGACGCCGATGCGGATGCTGATGCTGATGCCGACGCGGATGCTGATGCCGACGCCGATGCGGATGCCGATGCTGACGCTGATGCCGATGCGGATGCGGATGCCGACGCCGACGCGGATGCTGATGCCGACGCCGATGCGGATGCTGACGCCGATGCGGATGCGGATGCCGACGCTGATGCTGACGCCGATGCGGATGCGGATGCGGATGCGGATGCGGATGCTGATGCGGATGCCGATGCTGATGCTGACGCTGATGCGGATGCGGATGCGGATGCTGATGCGGATGCGGATGCTGATGCCGACGCTGATGCCGACGCTGATGCCGATGCTGACGCTGATGCTGATGCTGATGCAGACGCCGATGCTGATGCTGATGCCGATGCCGACGCTGATGCGGATGCGGACGCCGATGCGGATGCCGATGCCGATGCGGATGCGGATGCGGATGCTGATGCCGACGCTGATGCCGATGCTGACGCTGATGCCGACGCTGATGCTGATGCCGATGCGGATGCGGACGCCGATGCCGATGCTGACGCGGATGCCGATGCAGATGCTGACGCGGAT
>NZ_JBKQGX010000039.1:0-1482 GCF_050487245.1 Alcaligenes sp. Me129 | reverse complement strand
ATATTGCCGCCACCAAACACGGCAGGATCCGCAAAGCCATTCACCAGATCAATAATCAACAAGCCGTAAGGAGCTTTAGGCTCCAATGTCGACCCAAACCCTTGTTGAGCGTAAACCGCTCCCTCATTCGTACTCACCAACGCCTCCGTCCAGTACTTTGCCATCACGCACGACAGCGCGGCCATCCAGGCTGACCGTGCAATTGCGCAAAGGAATATCAATGTGGCATGCGGTTGTGCGCTTGCCGCCAGCTTCATTGTTCGGGCCCAGGGAGAACAGGAAGTTACCCTCGAACGCACGCGCATCCATGCCAATGGTGTTCTCACGCGAGTACAGACCCAAGGTGGACCAGTGAGCGCGTGGCTGCAAACCCCAACCAATGTGGGAAATGGCATAACCTTCGGGATCGTTGAAGGTCTTCATGTATTCGTCCAGCAGCTCGGCTTCGATACCACCTTCAATCTTGGTGGCATAGCCGTTTTCCACGGTCAGAATGATCTGCTCGGTAGAGTATTTCTTCTGTGGCAACAGGATGTCGCCCTTGTCGATCACGATGGTGCCGTTAGTGCCCAGCTCGTTCGGCCAGGTCAGCACAAAACCGCTGGGCCAGTGGTCCCAACGACCGGGCTCATCCACAAAACCGTATTCACGAATCGCCGGGAACTCACCCAGCGGGCAACGCAAATTAGTACCGGCAGGAGAGGTGATGCTCATTTCCTTGGCGGCCTTGATCAAAGCGGCCGCCGCAGTCACGCGTGCACGATCCGCTTCCGTTGGCACCGTGCGAACCAGAATTTCTGGTGGCTCCACCGCCAGCAGAATCTTCGTGCCCGACTTCAGAATGTCGATCTGCTCGGGCGAGAACAACAGGGTCATCAAGTCCAGCACCAGATCACTAGCCTTCAGGGCTGCAATCGCTGCTTCGTTACCCGTCAGCGGGGTCGTACCCAGGTAGGCCAGCGAGTCACGGCTCAAGGCTTTTTCCGCGTTGACCGGCAACAAGTCCAGGCGATTCACAATTGCACCCATGGACTGAGCGGCAATCTGCGCACACTGCATGGTTTGCGGGTGCGTGGTCGAGCTGGTCAGCAAGGTCACGGTTTGACCGGCCTGCAGCTTGGACAGGCGTAGCACTTCTTGCCATGCCTCGATAAGTTGGTAATCACTAACTGCCATCTTGTCTCTCCTTGTGAAAGGTTCCGACACTGACGCGGAACCTTTGCATCACGACGGGCCGCCCATGCGGCCCTTTCAACATCACACCAAGCGCTGGCCCAGGAAGTCACCGAAGGCTTCGTAAAAGCCTGCTTCGTTATCCCAAGGAATCATGTGACCGGCATCAGGCACGCGAACGTGCTGAACGCCAGGGGCCAACTGCTGAATCTCGGCCACATCTTCATCACGCACCACGTCACCACGCTCGGCTGTCATCAGCAAGGCAGGCACGGTCAAATGCGGGAAGTCGACATGAATATCGTCGGT
>NZ_JBKQGX010000038.1:0-2292 GCF_050487245.1 Alcaligenes sp. Me129 | reverse complement strand
GAACGACAGGCAACTGTCACTGCTCTTTAACAATTAACAGCCGATAAGTGTGGGCGCTTGGAATGAGCGAGTCGAACCCTTCGGGGATCGCCACAAGTTTGTATCAAGTGCTCACAAACGAAAGATGAAGAATTACCTTGTGTAACTCTGAATTTTTCTTTGAGACACAATCGGTCTCGTCGCAAGACGGGACAACCACAGAGATTAAACTGAAGAGTTTGATCCTGGCTCAGATTGAACGCTAGCGGGATGCTTTACACATGCAAGTCGAACGGCAGCGCGAGAGAGCTTGCTCTCTTGGCGGCGAGTGGCGGACGGGTGAGTAATATATCGGAACGTGCCCAGTAGCGGGGGATAACTACTCGAAAGAGTGGCTAATACCGCATACGCCCTACGGGGGAAAGGGGGGGATCGCAAGACCTCTCACTATTGGAGCGGCCGATATCGGATTAGCTAGTTGGTGGGGTAAAGGCTCACCAAGGCAACGATCCGTAGCTGGTTTGAGAGGACGACCAGCCACACTGGGACTGAGACACGGCCCAGACTCCTACGGGAGGCAGCAGTGGGGAATTTTGGACAATGGGGGAAACCCTGATCCAGCCATCCCGCGTGTATGATGAAGGCCTTCGGGTTGTAAAGTACTTTTGGCAGAGAAGAAAAGGTATCCCCTAATACGGGATACTGCTGACGGTATCTGCAGAATAAGCACCGGCTAACTACGTGCCAGCAGCCGCGGTAATACGTAGGGTGCAAGCGTTAATCGGAATTACTGGGCGTAAAGCGTGTGTAGGCGGTTCGGAAAGAAAGATGTGAAATCCCAGGGCTCAACCTTGGAACTGCATTTTTAACTGCCGAGCTAGAGTATGTCAGAGGGGGGTAGAATTCCACGTGTAGCAGTGAAATGCGTAGATATGTGGAGGAATACCGATGGCGAAGGCAGCCCCCTGGGATAATACTGACGCTCAGACACGAAAGCGTGGGGAGCAAACAGGATTAGATACCCTGGTAGTCCACGCCCTAAACGATGTCAACTAGCTGTTGGGGCCGTTAGGCCTTAGTAGCGCAGCTAACGCGTGAAGTTGACCGCCTGGGGAGTACGGTCGCAAGATTAAAACTCAAAGGAATTGACGGGGACCCGCACAAGCGGTGGATGATGTGGATTAATTCGATGCAACGCGAAAAACCTTACCTACCCTTGACATGTCTGGAAAGCCGAAGAGATTTGGCCGTGCTCGCAAGAGAACCGGAACACAGGTGCTGCATGGCTGTCGTCAGCTCGTGTCGTGAGATGTTGGGTTAAGTCCCGCAACGAGCGCAACCCTTGTCATTAGTTGCTACGCAAGAGCACTCTAATGAGACTGCCGGTGACAAACCGGAGGAAGGTGGGGATGACGTCAAGTCCTCATGGCCCTTATGGGTAGGGCTTCACACGTCATACAATGGTCGGGACAGAGGGTCGCCAACCCGCGAGGGGGAGCCAATCTCAGAAACCCGATCGTAGTCCGGATCGCAGTCTGCAACTCGACTGCGTGAAGTCGGAATCGCTAGTAATCGCGGATCAGAATGTCGCGGTGAATACGTTCCCGGGTCTTGTACACACCGCCCGTCACACCATGGGAGTGGGTTTCACCAGAAGTAGGTAGCCTAACCGTAAGGAGGGCGCTTACCACGGTGGGATTCATGACTGGGGTGAAGTCGTAACAAGGTAGCCGTATCGGAAGGTGCGGCTGGATCACCTCCTTTTAGAGCGAATGGCTCGCAAAGCGAAAGCGTCCACACTTATTGGCTGTTAGTTAATGTCATGACCATTGAAGGTATCGCCCACTGGTGATAGATGGGTCAGTAGCTCAGTCGGTTAGAGCACCGTCTTGATAAGGCGGGGGTCGTTGGTTCGATTCCAACTTGACCCACCAACGATTACCTCGGGGGATTAGCTCAGCTGGGAGAGCACCTGCTTTGCAAGCAGGGGGTCGTCGGTTCGATCCCGTCATCCTCCACCACCGCTTTTGTGGTTGGTTGTCGATACAGCAAGGTTCATGACAGAGTATAGGGCACAGGCCAACAGCGGTTGACCTGGCGCTAGATTCAACGAAGAGTGTTCTTTTTCAAGAATACTGCTCGTTGGGTTATGCAACCCACGAATTGCTCTTTAACAATTAGGAAGAAGCACAACGAAGGTGTGTTGTCTAATAAACGCAAGACGATTAGTCGACTTGTGATGACAATACACGGGTTGTGATTGCAACAGAACAAATTATGTTCAACGAAAGTTCTCAAAAATATAGACGTTGT
>NZ_JBKQGX010000037.1:0-3322 GCF_050487245.1 Alcaligenes sp. Me129 | reverse complement strand
GTATACTCATATTCCTATAACAGCATCAAGCGTTATAGGATCAAGCGAATAAGTGCATATGATGGATGCCTTGGCGATCACAGGCGATGAAGGACGCGGTAGCCTGCGAAAAGCTACGGGGAGCTGGCAAACAAGCTTTGATCCGTAGATGTCCGAATGGGGAAACCCACCGTAGTAATACGGTATCCCATGCTGAATACATAGGCATGTGGAGGCGAACCGAGTGAACTGAACCATCTCAGTAACTCGAGGAAAAGAAATCAACCGAGATTCCGGAAGTAGTGGCGAGCGAAACCGGACCAGCCTGGATGTTTTAGCGTAGTGAATAGTCGAATGGAATGGAAAGTCCAGCCGTAGCAGGTGATAGCCCTGTAGGCGAAATTCAGTACGTGGAACTAAGCATCGAACAAGTAGGGCGGGACACGTGAAATCCTGTCTGAATATGGGGGGACCATCCTCCAAGGCTAAATACTCGTGATCGACCGATAGTGAACCAGTACCGTGAGGGAAAGGCGAAAAGAACCCCGGAAGGGGAGTGAAATAGATCCTGAAATCGTATGCATACAAACAGTAGGAGCACCCTCGTGGTGTGACTGCGTACCTTTTGTATAATGGGTCAGCGACTTACATTCAGTGGCAAGCTTAACCGAATAGGGGAGGCGTAGCGAAAGCGAGTCCGAATAGGGCGATTCAGTCGCTGGGTGTAGACCCGAAACCAGGCGATCTATCCATGGCCAGGTTGAAGGCACGGTAACACGTGCTGGAGGACCGAACCCACTAATGTTGAAAAATTAGGGGATGAGCTGTGGATCGGAGTGAAAGGCTAAACAAGCCTGGAGATAGCTGGTTCTCTCCGAAAACTATTTAGGTAGTGCCTCGTATATTACTGTCGGGGGTAGAGCACTGTTATGGCTAGGGGGTCACAGCGACTTACCAACCCATGGCAAACTCCGAATACCGGCAAGTACAGTACGGGAGACAGAGCACCGGGTGCTAACGTCCGGACTCAAGAGGGAAACAACCCAGACCGCCAGCTAAGGTCCCTAACTATGGCTAAGTGGGAAACGAAGTGGGAAGGCATAGACAGTCAGGAGGTTGGCTTAGAAGCAGCCATCCTTTAAAGAAAGCGTAATAGCTCACTGATCGAGTCGTCCTGCGCGGAAGATGTAACGGGGCTAAGCCATAGACCGAAGCTGCGGATGTGTACTTTTAGTACACATGGTAGGAGAGCGTTCCGTAAGCCTGTGAAGGTGTTCCGTGAGGAATGCTGGAGGTATCGGAAGTGAGAATGCTGACATGAGTAGCGATAAAGGGGGTGAAAAGCCCCCTCGCCGTAAGTCCAAGGTTTCCTGCGCAACGTTCATCGGCGCAGGGTGAGTCGGCCCCTAAGGCGAGGCAGAGATGCGTAGCTGATGGGAAGCGGGTTAATATTCCCGCACCGTCGTAGAGTGCGATGGGGGGACGGATTGCAGAATGTTATCGGGGTGTTGGATGTCCCCGTTGGCGCATCATAGAAGGCACTTAGGCAAATCCGGGTGCGTAATTCAAGGGTGTGACTGGATAGAGCTTCGGCTCTAAACTAACTGGAAGCAGTTCCAAGAAAAGCCTCTAAGCTTCAGCTCTACGAGACCGTACCGCAAACCGACACAGGTGGACGGGATGAATATTCCAAGGCGCTTGAGAGAACTCAGGAGAAGGAACTCGGCAAATTAATACCGTAACTTCGGGAGAAGGTATGCCTCATTAGTGTGATGTGCCTGCGCACAAAGCATGAAGAGGCCGCAGTGAATCGGTGGCTGCGACTGTTTACTAAAAACACAGCACTCTGCAAACACGAAAGTGGACGTATAGGGTGTGACGCCTGCCCGGTGCCGGAAGGTTAAGTGATGGGGTGCAAGCTCTTGATCGAAGCCCCGGTAAACGGCGGCCGTAACTATAACGGTCCTAAGGTAGCGAAATTCCTTGTCGGGTAAGTTCCGACCTGCACGAATGGCGTAACGATGGCCACACTGTCTCCTCCTGAGACTCAGCGAAGTTGACATGGTTGTGATGATGCAATCTCCCCGCGGCTAGACGGAAAGACCCCATGAACCTTTACTGTAGCTTTGCATTGGATTGTGAACCGGCCTGTGTAGGATAGGTGGGAGACGTTGAAGCGTGGTCGCCAGATCGCGTGGAGTCATCCTTGAAATACCACCCTGGTCTGTTTGCGGTTCTAACCTAGGTCCCTAATCGGGATCGGGGACCGTGCATGGTGGGCAGTTTGACTGGGGCGGTCTCCTCCTAAAGTGTAACGGAGGAGTTCGAAGGTACGCTAGAGACGGTCGGAAATCGTCTTGATAGTGCAATGGCATAAGCGTGCTTGACTGTGAGACTGACAAGTCGAACAGGTACGAAAGTAGGACATAGTGATCCGGTGGTTCTGTATGGAAGGGCCATCGCTCAACGGATAAAAGGTACTCTGGGGATAACAGGCTGATACCGCCCAAGAGTTCATATCGACGGCGGTGTTTGGCACCTCGATGTCGGCTCATCTCATCCTGGGGCTGTAGCCGGTCCCAAGGGTATGGCTGTTCGCCATTTAAAGAGGTACGTGAGCTGGGTTTAAAACGTCGTGAGACAGTTTGGTCCCTATCTGCCGTGGGCGTTGGATACTTGACGGAGCCTGCTCCTAGTACGAGAGGACCGGAGTGGACGTACCACTGGTGTATCGGTTGTCATGCCAATGGCATTGCCGAGTAGCTACGTACGGAAGAGATAACCGCTGAAGGCATCTAAGCGGGAAACTCGTCTGAAGATTAGGTATCCCGGGGGCTTGACCCCCCTGTAGGGTCGTCCGAGACCAGGACGTTGATAGGCTGGGTGTGGAAGTGCAGTAATGCATGTAGCTAACCAGTACTAATTGCCCGTGTGGCTTGATCCTATAACCCTTGAGGTTGTAGTGAGTTAAGTTGTTGACCACAGAACGTAATATTGAAGTGCAGCGCAACCCGCGCTCGACACCTTCGTAACCGCTGCTAGTTGATCCGTACTGATCGCTAGCGGTGTGCTTCTTCCAATTGGCTGGGGCGTCCCTTAAAAAGACGACTCGGCAACCAGTTACGCTTGACGACCATAGCAAGGTGGTCCCACACCTTCCCATCCCGAACAGGACTGTGAAACGCCTTTGCGCCGATGATAGTGGACGGACGTCTGTGAAAGTAGGTCATCGTCAAGCTCTTATTCCTCAAAACCCCCGCAAGCATCCCTTGCGGGGGTTTTGTTTTAGGCGGCGACAAAAGCGCAGGCTACCGGCCTGTCTCGGATTGCTCGAAGGCCTGAC
>NZ_JBKQGX010000036.1:0-4422 GCF_050487245.1 Alcaligenes sp. Me129 | reverse complement strand
GCATTCAACCGCGATCGTGACAGCCGTCCGCAATCGGGTGAACGTCGTGAATTCTCCGGTGAACGCCGTGAGCGTCCCGCATTCAACCATGACCGTGACAGCCGTCCGCAATCGGGCGAACGTCGTGAATTCTCCGATGAGCGTCGTGAACGTCCTGCATTCAACCGTGACCGAGACAGCCGCCCTCAGTCTGGCGAGCGTCGTGAGTTCTCCGGTGAGCGTCGTGAACGCCCTGCATTCAATCGTGACCGCGACAGCCGCCCTCAGTCTGGCGAGCGTCGTGAGTTCTCCGGTGAGCGTCGTGAACGCCCTGCATTCAATCGTGACCGCGACAGCCGCCCTCAAACAGGCGAGCGCCGCAATTTCTCGGGTGAACGCCGCGAGCGTCCAGCCTTCAAGGGCGACAAGGAATCTTCGGAGCGTACCCCTGCCGGCAAAATGCCCAGCAAGCTGTTTAGCCCGGCCGGTGACTCCGATGCCTTTCCTCAATATGTCTCGCCTATTCAGCGTGTAGACAGCCCCCAGGCCCCCAAGCCCGGTCAGCGCCTGCCCGATAGCAATATCGAGCAAAACGAGCGCGTCCAGGTCAAGGCTCTGCAAGGGGAACGCTACCGTCTGTTTGCTCCCTGCCCACAAGGGCTGGAAGAAGCGCTGTCGCTGGAACTGCAAGCACTAGGCTACGAGAACGTTCAAACCGGCCGTGCGGGCTGCCATTTTGATGCGGACTGGATCGGTGTCATGCGTGCCAACCTGTCCTCGCGACTGGCGACACGCATTTTGCTGGAAGTCTCGCACGCTCCTGTCACCAACGAAGAGGACATTCTGGCCCTGGCTCGGGTGACTCCCTGGGAACGCTGGTTTGGCCCCGAGCAGACACTGCGTGTCGACACCTCGGCCGTACGCAGCCCCATGCAAAGCTTGCAGTACTGCAATCTGCGCGCCAAAGACGGGATTTGTGACCGCCTGCGTGATCTGGAAGGCGCACGTCCTTCCATCGATACCGTACGCCCGGATGCCAAGGTGCATTTGTTCCTGGACGAGACCAGTGCCACCTTCTACCTGGATACCAGTGGCGAGTCCCTGTTCAAGCGCGGCTGGCGTCACGACAAGGGCGATGCGCCTTTGCGTGAAAACCTGGCAGCGGGCCTGCTGGCCCTGTCTGGCTGGGACCCCAGCAAGCCTTTGATCGACCCCTTCTGCGGTAGTGGCACGATTCTGATCGAAGCCGCCTGGATGGCTTTGGGAGCGCCTCCCGGCATCTGGCGCCCCTTCCACTTCGAGCGTCTGCGCTGCCACGACCAGCGCTTGTGGCGTGATATCAAAGACGAAGCGCGCTCCATGATCGCACCTCGTCTGGATACTCCATTGATTGGCTACGACATCAACTCCACCGTTCTGGATGCAGCCCGTTCCAACCTGGAACGCTCGCACCTGACGCTGGAGACGATTCGCTTCGAGCAAGGCGATGCCCTGAAGATTCGTCCAGAAACGGAAGCCGGCTGGATTGTCACCAATCCTCCTTACGGCGAGCGCCTGGAACATCAGGACGAGGACTTCTGGCCAAACTGGGCCAGCAACCTCAAGCAAAACTTCGCCAACTGGAGCGTGAACATGATCAGCAGCGACCTGGAGCTGCCACGTCATATGCGCCTCAAGCCCAAGCGTCGTTACCCGCTGTACAACGGTGCTCTGGATTGCCGTCTGTTCTGCTTTGACATGGTTCCGGCCAGTTATCGCAATAACGAGACAGCCTCGGACGCCAGCGAAGACTCAGCCAGCGCCGAATAAGCGTCAAGCCGTCTTGTACAAGGCAACAAGGGCCAAGTCCATGAAAATGGCTTGGCCCTTGTTTATTGAGACAAGCCCCCCATATCTTGATTACTTTTCTACCCTTCTGGGGCCCGCCCGACTCCATGCCTTCTGTTCCAGCCCCGAACCGGCAGCATTCCGTTAGGCAGCGATATACGCGATAATGGCAGTCTCCCCTGCCTCAAGACGCACCATGACACCCACTTTCACTACTCCTGGCCGCTGGCGACGCTTTGCCTGCATGATGTATGAATCCATCCTGCTATTTGGCGTTATTTTCACCACCGGCTATCTGTTTGACACCTTGACCCAAAGCCGTAGCGGCCTGGATCTGCGTCATGTGCGTCAGGTCGTTTTATTTATTGCGCTGGGGATTTATTTCGTGCTGTGCTGGCGCAAAGTGGGCCAGACCCTGCCCATGAAAACCTGGCATATGCGACTGGTAGACGAGCAAGGTCAGATTCCTGCCCTGCGTACCCTGCTGCTGCGTTATATTCTGCTATGGCCCCTGCCCTTGCTGGGAGCTTTGCTGGTTCAGCTTCTGTCTGGCTACACAGGCTATGCGTCCACGGACCTGCTTATCGTGTTTACGCCTTTTCTGAACTTCATCTGGACCTGGTTCGACAAAGACCAGCAGTTCCTGCACGACCGTCTTAGCAAGACTCGCCTGATCGATGCGCGCCCTACCCGTGTTACTTCGGCAGCCACCTGAGCAGGCAGGCTGCCTCTTCATTTTTTAGTAGTACAGCAAAGTCATGACTGACATTTTAAAAAAATACTTGTTCGCCGACCAAAGCACACGAGCCCAGATTGTTCATCTTGAGCAAGCCTGGCAAATGGGTCTGGAACACCAGCACTATCCTGCCTGCATCCGCGACTTGCTGGGCGAGCTGGTAGCCGCTTCGGTACTGCTGGCGGGCAACCTCAAGTTTGACGGCTCCCTGATTTTGCAAATCCAGGGCGACGGCCCGATCGCCTTGCTGGTGGTGGAATGCACATCGGACATGGACATACGCGCAACGGTGTCGCTGCGTGAGAACCATCCCGTGCCCCAAACTGGCACCTTGCAAACCCTGCTGAACCCGCAAGGCCAAGGTCGCTTCACCGTAGTACTGGCCCCGCGTCAAAGCAGCAAGGATTTCCGCCCCTACCAAGGCGTGGTGCCTCTGGAAGGCGAGACCGTTGCCGAGGTTCTGCAAACCTATATGCGCACCTCCGAGCAATTGGATACCCACCTGTGGCTGGCCGCCGACGAAAACCGTTGTGCAGGGCTGTTGCTGCAACGTATCCCGCCCCAAGGCGGCCACAGCCTGGCGCAAAACCTGGACACCTGGGAACGCGCCCTGGCGCTGGGCTCCACCGTCCAGACACAAGAATTGCTGCAACTCGATAGCGACACCTTGATTCATCGCCTGTTCTGGGAAGAAGACCTACAAGTCTTTGAACCTCAGTCCGTGCGCTGGCATTGCCCCTGTTCCCGTCAACGCGTCAGCAATATGCTGCGCATGCTGGGCCGGGCAGAAATCGAGCAAATGCTGGCAGAACAAGACACCATCAATGTGTCCTGCAACTTCTGCGGCAAGCCCTATCAGTACGATGCAATTGACTGCGCGTCCCTGTTTGTCGACAAGGGCGATACCCAGCCTGGTGACGATACCCTGCACTAAGCAGAAACCGCTACGAAGGACTACACCCGCACAAGTCCTTCTACCAAGCTAAAAGACACTCAGCCATGATGGCAACATCATGGCTGATTCTTTTTCCTCACCCCATCCTCAATCTGGTTTGGCTGGCGCTCACATCATGGGAGCCCTGCTTGCAATCATCCTGCTGAGCTGGCTGGTGCTGGACGTGCTGACGCTGTACTCCTTGCGCGTACGCCTGCAACACGGTCTCTTGCATGCCGCTCGCCAAGCCAGCGTGCAGCATGCCCGACCTGAAACCATTGCCTCGGCATTCAGCCAAACACTGGCCGCTGCCAAAGTGCCGCTACACGATCAGTGGCAGATCCAGATCCTGTCGCCCTCACCACAGGCTTTTATGCTGCATGGCAGGCCTTCCCGGCTTCATGAGGGGCGTACAAGCATTACCCAGGGCTGGCAGGCACAACAGGCGGATCAAGCCAGCCACGGCGGCCCCAGCATCTACCAGGCCAACACATTGCACTTGTACCTGCTCTATGCCCATAAGCCGGGCCCTCTTTCCTTGCTTCGCCTGCTACCCAAGCTTGCCGCCAGCATGCCTGGCCCTTCAGGTTCGGCAGCGGTCTGGCTACGCCTGGAAATCAGACACCCCATGCAGTCCGATGCCGTGCAGTGGGATGACTTGGCTGACGGTCGGGTCGTCTATGCCCAGCAGACTGAAAACGAGCTTGCCTTGCCAGTTTCCCAAACAGGCTGGTCCACAGACCTGGAGCTAGCAGAACCGCCATCAACGGACGGGGATGGCCGTCTGCCATCATGGGATGGCCCTGCTCAAGGATCAGGTGATGCTTCCCCTTCTCCAGGGCCTGCCGCCCCCACACCAGACTCAGGAGGAGCTGACTACTCACCTCCAAACCCTGCTTGCTACTAATCGCCGAGCCAGCCAGAGCGGGTGGCGGGTGGCGGGTGG
>NZ_JBKQGX010000035.1:0-7298 GCF_050487245.1 Alcaligenes sp. Me129 | reverse complement strand
GGGCGGCTTTGGGGCTGGCGGGGGGAGTGTCGGGTTCGTCTAGTGGTACGGGTGGATCGGCAAGGATGACACTGTCATCTTTTTCGCTAAGCAGGGTTCCCAGCTTGGTGGGCAACGTTGGTAGCGGCATATAACACGTACTCCTGGTTGTGTGCCGACCTGCAAGTCGGCACGGTAAGGTTTCAGGCGGCTTGCTGAACAGCCTGTAATACAGCTTGGACGTGGCCGGGCACTTTGATGCCACGCCATTCTTGAATCAACACACCTTGGGCGTCGATCAAAAAGGTGCTGCGCTCGATGCCACGTACCTGTTTACCGTACATGTTTTTCATTTTCATGACCCCAAACAGTTCGCACAAGCGCTCTTCGGTGTCGGCAAGCAAAGGGAAAGTCAGGGCTTGCTTGTCGATAAAACGTTCGTGCGAACTGAGCGAGTCGCGCGAAACGCCAATGATTTGCGCGCCTGCAGCCTGAAATTCGGGCAGGGCATCGCGGAAATTCTGGGACTCGGTGGTGCAGCCCGGCGTGTTGTCTTTAGGGTAAAAGTACAACACTGTCATTTTTCCTTTCAGGTCAGCGGCGCTGAACTCGCCCTGGGTGGAGGGCACGGAAAAGTCGGGGATAGGGGCACCAATTTGTAGGGCTGTCATGCTTTTTCCTGTATGAGTAAGGCGGCGACAACTTTGCGGCCTTCGGACATGAGGATATTGTAGGTTCTGGCGGCGGCCTGGGTATCCATGATTTCCACACCTATGCCCCACTGCAGCATTTCCTGCGTGACAGCCGGGTGCAGAAAGTGTTGTCGCTGGCCAGTCCCAATCAAGATCAATTCGGGGGCGTTGTCAGGGCGCGCCGGCGGGGCGTCGTCCAGAAAGGCCATGGGGTCTTGCTTGACCGATTCCAGTCCGGCAATCCGGCGCAGCAACGGGGCTGTCAGCTCGGTTGCGCTTTGAATGGCCAGGTCCTGCACAGGACCTTCAGGGCTGAAGAAGATGGAATGATCGTGGTTTTGAAAGTTGATTGCCACATAGTCCTCACCGTAAGCGGTGATGGCATTCATGGCTGGATTGTGTTCGCGTTGCAGTTGCACGATGAGTCTCTCCCGTTACAGGGTCGATGATAGCGCAAAGAGTCAGGGACGATGCGGCACCTGATCTGTTTGCAGTGATTCTCAGTAAGTCAATCATGGATTAAACTCTTTGATTTACTTCGCACCTTTTGGTTTGGGTCTTCGCTGTTTTCTTCTCAAGGAATGTCATGATTCGCTTTCCGCGCATCGAGCGTTTGCCGCCTTACGTGTTCAACATTACAGGCGAGCTGAAAATGGCCGCCCGCCGTCGTGGCGAGGACATTATCGACATGTCCATGGGGAACCCGGACGGCGCGACACCGGCGCACATCGTGGAAAAGCTGGTCGAGGCGGCCACCCGCCCGGACACTCATGGTTATTCTGTCTCCAAAGGCATTCCGCGTCTGCGCCGAGCCGTGACCAATTGGTACGAGCGCCGCTACAATGTGCACTTGGATCCTGATAGTGAAGCGATCGTTACCATCGGTTCCAAAGAAGGTCTGGCCCACTTGATGCTGGCAACCCTGGACAAGGGCGACACCGTTCTGGTGCCCAACCCCAGCTACCCGATTCATATCTATGGTGCCGTCATTGCCGGCGCGAATATCCGTTCGGTGCCCATGGTCCCCGGCGTGGACTTTTTCGAGGAAATCGAAAAAGCCGTGCGGGAGTCCATTCCCAAGCCCAAAATGATGATTCTGGGTTTTCCCAGCAATCCGACGGCCCAGTGTGTGGAACTGTCCTTTTTTGAGCGTATTGTGGCGCTGGCACGCGAGCACAATATTCTGGTGGTACACGATCTGGCCTATGCCGACATTACCTTTGACGGCTACGTGGCCCCCTCCATCATGCAGGTGGAAGGTGCGCGCGATGTCGCAGTCGAGTTTTTTACCATGAGCAAAAGCTACAATATGGCCGGCTGGCGTATTGGCTTCATGGTGGGGAACGAGTCCTTGGTCAATGCCCTGGCACGTATCAAGAGCTATCACGACTACGGTACCTTCACACCGATTCAGGTGGCCGCCATTGCGGCGCTGGAAGGACCACAAGATTGTGTCAGCGAGGTGGTGGAGCAGTACCGCCGCCGTCGCGACGTATTGGCCAAGGGCCTGCATGAAGCAGGCTGGATGGTCGATGTCCCCAAGGCATCAATGTATATCTGGGCCAAGATTCCCGAGTTCTACAAGGACATCGGTTCGCTGGAGTTTGCCAAGCGCTTACTGAGCGATGCCAAAGTAGCCGTATCCCCCGGCATCGGCTTTGGTGAGTATGGCGACAACTATGTGCGCTTTGCGCTGATCGAAAACGAGCAACGTACCCGTCAGGCGGTACGCGGCATCAAAGAAATGTTCCGTAAGGACGGATTTGTTCAATGAGTCCTATCAAAGTAGGTTTGCTGGGTTTGGGTGTGGTTGGCAGCGGCACCTGGAACGTATTGAAACGCAATGCAGATGAAATCGCTCGCCGCGCCGGTCGCCGTATTGAGGTGGTCGCTATTGCTGTGCGTGACCTGGAAAAGGCACGCGCGCTGGTGGGGGACGAGGTCACCCTGACCACAGACGGCATGGATGTGGTGCGCAACCCCGAGATCGATATTGTGGTCGAGCTGGTGGGTGGCGACACCCTGGCACGCGAGTGGGTCATGGAAGCCATTGCCCAGGGCAAGCACGTGGTCACCGCCAACAAGGCGCTGCTGGCCAAGCATGGCAACAAGATTTTTGCCGCTGCTCACGAGCGTAGCGTCATGGTGGCCTTCGAAGCCGCTGTGGCCGGTGGTATTCCTATCATCAAGGCAATTCGCGAAGGCCTGACGGCCAACCGTATTCAGTGGCTGGCCGGCATTATCAACGGCACCACCAACTACATCCTGTCCGAAATGCGCAACCGTGGTGTCAGCTTTGCTGAAGCCCTGGCCGATGCCCAGCGTCTGGGTTACGCCGAAGCCGATCCTACTTTCGACATTGAAGGTGTGGACGCTGCGCACAAGCTGAGCCTGCTAGCCTCCCTGGCCTTTGGTATCCCCGTGCAGTTCAGCAAGGCTCACGTGGAAGGCATTACCAGCCTGGCACTGGAAGACCTGCAACACGCACAACGCCTGGGCTACAACATCAAGCTGCTGGGTATTACCCGCGCCCGTGAAGAAGGTATCGAACTGCGCGTACACCCCACACTGGTTCCACTGCAAAGCATGCTGGCCAATGTCCAAGGTGCCATGAACGCGGTGCTGGTGCATGGCGATGCCGTGGGCCAAACCGTTTACTACGGTGCCGGTGCCGGCGCCTTGCCAACCGCCTCGGCGGTGGTGGCGGACCTGGTGGATGTGACCCGTCTGCAAACGGCAGAACCGGAACACCGCGTGCCTTACCTGGCCTTCCAGCACAACGCCATGTCCGATACGCCCATCCTGCCTATGGATGAAGTGGTGTCCTCGTACTACCTGCGTTTGCGTGTGGATGACCGTCCTGGTGTTCTGGCTGATGTGGCTCGCATTCTGGCGCAAGCCTCGATCTCGATCGGTTCCATGTTCCAGGAGCCAGCCGGTGAACAGGCTGACATCATCTTCCTGACGCATGAAGCGCGTGAAGGTGCCATCAATGGCGCGATCAGCCAGATTCAGAATCTGCCTTTTGTTCAGTCTGCCGTGACCCGTCTGCGCGTGGAGAACCTGTAATGAATTACATCTCTACTCGTGGCGGCATGAAGGCCCAGCCATTTTCGGACATCTTGCTGGAAGGCTTGGCTCCGGATGGCGGTTTGGCCATGCCAGAGAGCTACCCTCAAGTCAGTGCAGAAACGCTGGAGTCCTGGCGCGCTCTGAGCTACCCCGAACTGGCCGCCAAAGTGCTGGGCCTGTTTGTCACCGATATTCCGGCTGATGAACTGTCCGCCTTGACGGCACGTGCTTACGCCCCTGGCGTGTTCGACAGCGAGCAGGTGGTACCGGTCAAGGAACTGGAACCCGGTTTCTCCTTGCTGGGCTTGTCCCAAGGCCCAACCCTGGCTTTTAAAGACATGGCCATGCAGTTCCTGGGCCAGGTTTTCGAATACGTGCTGACACAGCGCAACAGCACCTTGAACATTGTGGGTGCCACGTCCGGCGACACTGGGTCGGCGGCTGAATACGCCTTGCGCGGCAAGCGTGGCGTCAGCGTGTTCATGCTCTCGCCTTACGGTCGCATGAGTGCTTTCCAACGCGCTCAGATGTATTCCTTGCAAGACGAAAACATCCACAACCTGTCGGTGAAAGGTGTGTTCGATGATTGCCAGGACATCGTCAAGGCCTTGGCGGGTGATCTGGAGTTCAAGTCCAAATGGCATCTGGGCGCCGTGAACTCCATTAACTGGGCACGTATTTCCGCTCAGGTGGTGTACTACTTCTGGGGTTGGCTGCGCAGCACGAACCAGGCCGGTCAAAAGGTCTCGTTTGCTGTTCCTTCGGGTAACTTCGGCAATATTCTGTCGGGCCACATTGCTCGTCAGATGGGGCTGCCTATCGCCAAGCTGGTTCTGGCCACCAACGAAAACAACGTGCTGGAAGAGTTCTTCCGCACCGGTATTTATCGTCCCCGTGGTTCCGAGCAAACTTACGCCACGTCCAGCCCATCCATGGACATTTCCCGTGCCTCCAACTTCGAGCGCTTTGTGTTTGATCTGCTGGGCCGTGATGGTAGCAAGGTCAAGGCATTGTGGGAGCAGCTGGCCAAAGAAGGCCAATTCGACCTGAGCGAGCATCTGCCACGCTTCCAGGAAGAGTTCGGCTTTGTGGCTGGTGCCAGCTCGCACCAGGATCGTCTGAACACCATTGCTCAGGTGAACAAGCAGTACCAGACTCTGATCGACCCGCACACGGCAGACGCCGTCAAGGTGGCTCAGAACTTCCGCGAAGAAGGCATCCCCATGCTGGTGCTGGAAACAGCGCTGCCTGCCAAGTTCTCCGAGACAATCGAAGAAGCGATTGGTCAGCCCGCTCCGGTGCCTGCGCACCTGACCGGTCTGGCAGACTTGCCACAGAAGGTGGTGGTGATGGATTCGGATGTAGCTCAAGTACGTCGCTACATCGAGGAACACGCCCCAACCTGATGCCCGCTACCTGCGCTAGCTCCGGGCTGGCGCAGCCATAGCGGCTAGGTAGTAGTTTCAAACCCCGATTTTGATATTCCTGCTGGCCTGACTGATGTTCAGTTTGCTATGCAGGAAAGCAGAAATCGGGGTTTTTGCGTTTTTGGCCGGTTTTACCGCAAGACTGGTCGGGCTGCGGTTTTGCAGCCAACTGAACTTTTTCTATCAGGCCTTCATCAAAAACACACGATATGCGGGCATGATGTCTATGGCCTTTGGTATAGGCAGATAGGCGGCTCGTCTATCGAACATAGAGAAAGGATAGAAAAATCATGAGTAAAACGACTCACGTTAAATTACGCCCGCTGGAGCGCGAAGATTTGCGCTTTGTGCATTTGCTGGACAATAACGCCAGCGTGATGCGCTACTGGTTCGAAGAACCTTACGAAACTTATGGCGAGCTGGCGGCTCTGTACGATGAGCATATTCACGATCAGCGTGAACGTCGTTTCGTTGTGGAGTGGGAAGGGCAGCCGTCCGGCGTGGTGGAACTGGTGGAAATTGATTATGTACACCGCCGGGCAGAGTTCCAGATCATTATTGCGCCGGAGTTCCAGGGCAAGGGCATTGCCTCGCGGGCGACCAAGCTGGCTATCGAGTACGGCTTTGGAGTGCTGAACCTGTACAAGATCGTGCTGATTGTGGACAAGGAAAACCACAAAGCCATTCACATTTATCAGAAGTTTGGTTTTCAGGTGGAAGGCGAGCTCAAGCACGAGTTCTTCATTAACGGCCAATATCGGGATGTGGTGCGCATGTGCCTGTTTCAATCGGAGTTTCTGGCCGCTCATAAGCCTGCGCAAACTTTGCTGACACCGTCGGCGCAGTAGTGCTCAGTCGTGGCCCTTACAGATGCGCGGCTTTCAGACCGCTGCGCACAGCGCCTTCCAGCACACCGGGGTAGCCGGTATCGGTCCAGTCGCCTGCCAGGCGAATAGCTGGCCAAGGTGTCGCTACCGAAGGGCGACGCAGACCGGGCACAGCCGCAAACGTGGCCCGTTTTTCGATAATCAGCTCGCTGGCCCGTATGGCAGGCATGGCTTTCAGGTGCCGGGTCTGGCTGCGTACCTGCTCGATGATCGCGGCAATGGCCTGCTCGCGGTCCAGCGCTTGCAGGCGCACAGCATCGCTGATGACGATCCCCACCAGCGTTTCACCGCTGCCCGGTTTCAGGGCGCTGTGATCAAACAGCCATTGGCCACCACTGCCGCTTTTATCGTCCAGCATCAACATGGAATGGGGCAGATTCCAGGCCTGTTCCAATTCCAGATACAGGGTGGCAATAGGGATGTAGCCGAAGGCTTCCAGATCGGCCAGCAGTTGTTCGCTGGCCGGGCTGCTGGGTAGGCTATGCAGCAGGCGCGCAGCCTGGACGGGAGGGCAGGCCACAATGGCTGCATCAAACTGCAGGCCGTCAATTTGTACACCTGACTCTGTCAGTTCCAGTCTTTGTACTCTGTGGCCCAGCTGTAGCTGAATGTCACGCAGGGCGGGCTCGCACCAGAGCTGGCTTAAATCCATCAAGGGAATCAAGGTTTGGCTGGCTTGCCGGGGACCGCCCAGGCTGTCGCGCAAGACATGGGCAAATAGTTGGGCGCAGGCTTGCTCAATGGGCGTGTTCATGGCCGCCACGCAGAGCGGCTGCCAGAACAAACGGATGACATGGCTGTCTTGCTGATGCTGCTCCAGGAGCTGCAAAACCGTCAGACCATCCGGGGTGCGCCATTGCTGTTTCATCAGCCAGCGGCAAAAACGTGCCAGCTTGATTTTCTGCGACCAGCTCAGGCCCTGGGCGCCCAGCAGGCCAGTCAATAAATGGAAGGGGGCAGGCAAGGGGCGATTGCGCAGGCGAAAGCGCCCATCGGCCGAGATCACGTCCAGATCCTTGCGTTCCAGACGGGATGCTTCGTCCAGCCCGATTTCTCCCATCAAACCCAGAATGACGGAGTAGGCGCCCAGCATGATGTGCTGGCCGTTATCAGTATCACGCCCCAGATTGGGGCTGTGGATGCGGCGGGCACGCCCGCCTATATGGCGCGAGGCTTCAAAGACACTGACCTGATGGCCTTGCGTCTTCAGCCGCCAGGCGGCAGCACAGCCCGCCCAGCCC
>NZ_JBKQGX010000034.1:0-8887 GCF_050487245.1 Alcaligenes sp. Me129 | reverse complement strand
AGCCGTAAGCCGTAAGCCGTAAGCCGTAAGCCGTAAGCCGTAAGCCGTAAGCCGTAAGCCGTAAGCCGTAAGCCGTAAGCCAGCTCATGAAAACATCATGTTCACACCGCGACAATGCCTCCTTGTCATGCCCTCCATCACATCTGCTTGATCGCGGTTTGCCGTCCTCTCCACACCTCTCAACCCTGCGGTCGAGCCACAGCGTCTGATACCACTTTCAAACCCACGGCCTAAAAGCCCCCTGGTGGTCCCTGTCTGCTTCTTCTCGTTATAAACTCAAACTCATAACGAATTTTACTGACAGGAAACCCTATGAAATCTCTGCTGCTTTCTGCCGCCAGCCTGCTGGCACTGTCCACCACCGCTCAGGCCTCCGACCTGCTAATCGCTACTGGCGCAGGCTACCGCAAACCCGTCACGGAATTGATGGAAGCCTTCAATAAAGAAACAGGCCTGGCGGTAGAGAGCAGCTTTGGCAATATGCAGCAGGTCCGCGCCCAGAGCGAGCAAAATCCAGACATTGCTGCCATTATTGGCGACCGCTTTTTTCTGGAACCCATGGGCATTGCCCAGCAGTTTGTGAACATCAGCCAGGGTGCCCTGATGCTGGCCGTGCCCAAAGGCAAGACCATTGATTCCATCCAGGACTTGCAGCAGCCCAGCTATGCCCGCATTGCTATAGGCGATGCCAAGAAAACCGTCTACGGTCGCGCCGCCACCACCTGCATGGAACGTGAAAAAATCCAGGCCGAGGGTCGCAGCATTGAAGTCGCCATGCTGCCGCAAGTGTCCACCTACCTGCTCAATGGCGAGGTGGACGCCGGTTTCATCAACCGCAGCGAAGCGCTGGCCCACAAGGACAAGCTGGGCACCACCCTGCCCATGCCAGCCCAATGTCACGACCCGATTGATCTGAGCCTGGCCGTGCTCAAGGACCGTCCTGCAAGCCCTGCCTTGCAATCCTGGACCCAGTTCCTGGGCTCGGACAAGGCCAAGTCCATTCTTGAGCGTCACGGCCTGTGATGTCCGCCTGGATGAGCTGCTCCAGTAGCTCGCTGGGCCTGAGTGTATATGTGCTGGCCGCCACCTTGGTGGCCCAATTGGTTCTGGGGGTAACCCTGGCCTGGGTACTGGCCAGAAAGCGCTTCCCAGGCCACGGATTACTCGATTCACTGGTGAGCCTGCCGCTGGTTTTCCCACCGATTGTTATCGGTTACTTGCTGCTGCTTGCCCTGGGCAGGCAGGGCTGGTTGGCCAGTGCCACCGGCTGGTCACCCAATATTGTTTTTCAGCCCGCGGCCTTGCTGATCGCCGCCTTTATCGCCGGGCTGCCATTGATGGTCAAACCCGTGCAAAACAGCATGAACAGCCTGTCGCCACGGCTGCGTGAAGCGGCAGCCACACTGGGCCACGGCACCTGGTCCTACTTCTTCCGGGTGGAATTGCCCTTGCTGCGCCCTGCCTTGGCCACGGGACTGATTCTGTCAGGCGGACGGGCCATGGGAGAAGTGGGCATCTCGCTGATGTTGGGTGGCAATATCGCAGGTCGTACCGAAACCCTGTCTTTATCTATCTACAACGCCGTCCTGGATGGCGACACAGACTGTGCCAATGCGCTGTCCTGCTTGCTGGGGCTGACGGCATTAGCCTGCTTTTGGGCGCTGCGGCGCTACGGGAATCAAAAATGACGGTTTTTTTTGAACAAAGCCAAATCGACCAATGGATTGGCGAGGATGCCTCCTACCTGGATCTGACCAGCCACATGCTGGGACTGCACAACCAGAACACCACACTGCGTTACGTCGTGCGTGACCATATCCGCGTGGCAGGCACTGAGGAGGTGGCCGAGATTGTGCGCTCTTGCGGCGGCCGGACTCAGCACTACACCCCCAGCGGTGTGGCGGCCATGCCCGGTCAGACCATCTTGCTGGCACAAGGCCCCGCCAAAGCCTTGCTGCGCGCCTGGAAGGTCGGCCAGAACCTGCTGGAGTTTGCCTGCGGCATCGCCACCCTGACACATCAAGTCGTGCAAGCCGTGCAAACGGTAAATGCCTCGGTGGCTGTGCTGACCACTCGCAAACATGCACCCGGTGTACGCAAGTTGGCCTTGAAAGCCACACTATCGGGCGGAGCCATGCCGCATCGGCTGGGACTGGGCGAAACCATTTTGATCTTCCCCCAGCACCGCGCGCTGATGGGTGGCTGGGAGGAGGTGGGCCGGGCGATTGCCCGTCACAAATACGCCTTGTGCGAAAAGAAAATCGTGATCGAAGCGGCAGATCTGGATGAAGCCTATAGCGCGGCTCAGGCGGGTGCGGACGTGGTGCAGTTCGACAAAGTCCCGCCCGAGACCCTGGCACAAATTGTGCCTGCGCTGCGCAAAGCGCATCCCAACGTCACCATTCTGGCAGCGGGCGGGATTCATGCAGGTAACGCAGCCGCCTATGCCGCAACGGGTGTCAATGCCTTGGTGACCAGCAGCCTGCACTACGCGAAACCGGCCGATATAGGAGTGAAGATCAGCTTGGCGGAGCCAGCAGAATCGCAAGAGCCGCTTGTTGCCAGCAAACTGGAAGGGCTGGAATAAGGTCACCGGCCGCTCACTATTTGTCAGCCTGACCCACTAGGGTGTTAAGCGAAAACAAAGAAGGTGAGCTCCGGCATTAGAGCCAGTCATCAAACGACAGAGTTGCAAGGCACCACCAATAGAAAAACAGATCGCTGAATCCGACAAAAAATGCGGAAATCAGCATGAACCTTACGCCTGGCATCTGCCCCCTGGCGGCTTGGAAAGCATGCAGCTCCGTGAACACGTTTTCACAAAAAACGTGGGCTCAGACAGTCTCCTTAGACCCCAAATGCTGCAACAAGCGCTGCATGGGTTTGGATAGGGCGCCCCAGTCCTGATAACACAGGCACAAGGAGCGCTTGGCCCAGGCGTCGCTCAAAGGCCGCGCCGCAAAGCCATGGCGACGCTTGTAGCGGCTGGCCACGCCTTGCGGCACAATCCCCAGGCCCACACCGTGGGCCACCATCTGGCACAGCCCTTCGAAGGTTTTCATACGGATGCGCTGCACCCAAGCATGGCCCGCTGCGCGAGCATGTTCGTCCAGATGGTCTTGCAGGGCATTACCCGGCATCAGGCCCACGAAGGGTTCATGCAGAACATCCAGCAAGCTCAATTTGCTGTGTGCCGCCAAGGGGTGAGCCGCAGCCATAATCAGCACCAGATGATCCTTGGCAACCGGCTCCAGCATCAGCCCCGGTGCCTGCACTGCATTCGACACCACACCGGCCTGGGCCAAACCGGCGGCAACCGTACGCAAAATATCTGCGCTGGTACGCTCTTTCAGCTCGATATGCAGATTCGGCCGTTGTGCCAGCCAGGGTGCCAGGCGTGATGGCAGAAAGTCGGTTAAGGCCGCCGTGTTCGCATACAGGTGCAAAGTCCCCCGCGCTCCAACAGCAAAATCCTGCAACTCGCCTTTCAGCAGATCATGCTGACGCGGCATCAAACGGGCATGGTGGGCCAGCGCCTCGCCTGCCTCTGTGGTGACGACTCCCCGTGGCAGGCGCTCCAGCAAAGCAACGCCGGCATCGTCCTCGATACGGCGCAAACGCTCGCTGGCCGAAGCCAGGGCCAGATTCGCGCGTACCGCTCCCTGTGTGATGCTGCCTGCATCCACAATGCTCAAGAACAAATGCAGATCGGCCAGACCCAGTCGCATCACCACTCCTGAAAACCTTCGGATAAACCGAAGGATAGCGCCTTAAATCCACATTGTGTGCATCTGCCTGCCACGCTTCAATACAGGCATGCACGAATCTCTCTCTTTCCTTCTTCTACTCAGTGCCATCTTCCTGATAGCGGGCATGGTCAAAGGCATTACCGGCATGGGCCTGCCAACGGTAGCCATGAGCTTGCTGGGCCTGATGATGTCACCGGCCTCGGCTGCCGCCTTGCTGGTGCTGCCTTCTTTTATCACCAATGTCTGGCAATGCTTTGCCGGGCCGTCCATGCTGGCTTTGCTGCGCAGACTCTGGTCCATGATGCTGATCATTGTGCTGGGCACGCTCTGGGGCTCAACGCTGCTGGCCAGTACCTCACCACAGCTATCGGGCATGGCCTTGGGTATCGCGTTGCTGGTGTATGCAAGCTATGCGCTTATCGCCCCCGCCCTGACCGTGTCGCCCCGCTTCGAGCCCTGGCTGTCACCCTTGATTGGTCTGGTGACCGGCGTGGTGACCGGCATTACCGGCGTTTTTGTGATGCCAGCCGTCCCTTATCTGCAGGCCCTGAATCTGGATAAAGACGAGCTGGTGCAAGCCTTGGGGCTGTCCTTCACTATTTCCACCCTCGCGCTGGCTGGCGGTCTGTTCATGCACGATGTCTTCAAGCTGAACCAGCTGGGCATGTCCACCTTGGTGATTGTTCCGGCTTTGCTGGGTATGTGGCTGGGACAAAAGATCCGCGTGCGCATCAGCCCGCGCCGCTTCAAGCAATGCTTGCTGCTGTTTCTGGCGGCCCTGGGTCTACAACTGATTATTCGACCTTTTATTTAAGGCTGACCGCAGCATGACCCTCTCCGTTTGCGACGTGAATCCGCCGGTGCAAGCGCTTTTAAGCTAAGCCACCACACTGACAGCGTCATTCACTATGTATTGATCCGCCAAGAGCCACCCTCACGGCCAGCACCACATTCTCAAATCGCCTAGCAACGACTGGAGCCACCATGCCAAGCTCATCTCGCCACTTACCCGTACTGGAATATCTGCAACGCCAACTGAATGGCACACTGGCCGAAGGCGAGCACACGCATATGCGTTACCCCACCGCAATTTCCCGGCTACTGAACTTTCGTATTACCGCTATAAATGAAGCCAGCGCCACGCTGGAACTGGACGCAGACGCTGCCTTGCATGGCAACCAGCAGGGCACGGTCCATGGCGGCCTCTTGTGCGAACTGGCCGATGCCGCCATCGGCACGGCCCATTCCACCTTGATGCAGGAAGGCGAGAGCTTTACCAGCATTGATCTGAAAGCCACCTTTCTGCGGCCAGTCTGGCTAGAGCGGCTGCAAGCCCATGCCTGGGCCACGCATCGCGGGCGCAGCATCAGCCATTACCGCTGTGAAATCCAGCGAGAAGACGGCAAGATGATTGCGACAGTGGAAAGCGCCGTCATGACCTTGAAAGGGGATCGGGCCCAGGGGCGTTAAAACTCCTGCTGCAGACTTCTTCAAGCCTCAACCACAGCACCAAGAAGCAGACAGCTTCTTTTAAACTTAAATAAAATAGAAAACTGGCTATCTATCTGTAAATAAATAATATTCTGAAACCGACCAGCCCCGATCAGGGATAGCCCCCATGCCCACCCAGCCGCTCAACTTTTACACTAGGCGCTGGTCACGCGCATCCTTATGCTCTGGAACAAGGGGTTCCCAATGTCGGCAGAAAATGGCTTGGATCTGTCGGTGTTGTACCGCCATCCAATCTTTCATTCGCACAGCGCCGAGCTGTCTCATCAGCCGCTTAGCCGGGCCATTTCCCGGCATGCCCTGCATTGGGGTCGCGGGCGCATCAACACCAGCCTGTACCGTCGCGATATTGATCAGATCAGCCTGATGCGACTGGGCTATGGTGCCGAAGTGGAAATCCAGGCCGATGCCTTCGGGGACTTCTGCCTGGTGCAAATGCCTTTGCAAGGTACAGCCGAATTCATCAGCGATGGCCATCACAAACTAACGGCCTATCCCGGCGATATTGCGGTGGTGTCTCCCCGCCATCATGTGCGCACCTTGTGGCAGGCCGGTTGTGAACAGTTGATCGTGAAAATTCCCTACAGCTTGTTTGATGGCGTGGGCCATCAGACTCTGGCACAAGAGGGCATGACCCGGGGCTGCGTCTACAAGCTGGACCCCTGTATGGGCCCACAATGGGCCAACCTCATCCAGCATCTGCTTCTGCTACCGACGCAACATAGCGACCGTCCAGCCAACTGGACACAGCATATTGAAAGCAGCCTGGCCTTGTTCTTGCTGTGTCATCCTGCCGATGAACAAGCCGTGCAGACTCTGGTGGATGAGTCCATGGGAGCGGCGGCCCGAGCAGGGCAGATGCGTCTGCTCCAAGCTAAAAACTATGTATTGGCGCATTTGCACAGCAACATCTCACTGGATGATCTGGCGCAGGCAGCGGGTGTGAGTCCCCGCTTCCTGCATCTGCTGTGCCGTCGTCACTACAAACAGTCCCCCATGAGCTGGGTACGCAATCTGCGTCTGGACGCCGCCCATCAGGTGCTGCAAAGCCGACCCCGCCCCAACGTCACCGAGGTGGCACTGGCGCATGGTTTTGGGCATCTGGGGCGGTTTTCTGCCTACTACCAGCAACGCTTCAAGGAACTGCCCCATCAAACGGGGCAGACACGGCACACAAGCATCAAACAGTCCTAGATGAACATGGACTTGTTGATGGGCAGATTGTGCTTCTTACAGTAGCTGGTGTAGTGGTCGATCATCCAGAACACATCAATGATTTCCAGGATGTTGTCGTTCTCGTCCAGGAACTCGATAGGCGTGCCCAGGTGAAACAGGGTTTCCATGCCTTCGTCGGACACCAGGGTGTGCGTGCGACCGGGGCTTTCGTGGATGTAATGACCGGCGCGGGCCACCCAATCGTATTCCTCGTAGCGCAGGCTGCCGGACAGAATGTAGCCGGTCACCACAGCGCGGTGGCGATGACGCCCCAAAGAACCACCTTTGTCAGCGCGCATGATGTGCACCGAGGTGTTGTTGCGAATATCAAAGCTCAGGTGACGCAGCCAGATATTGGGGCCGAAAGGAATCCAGGGGGAGGTTTCCTCGGACGCATCGAAGTGGCCTTCAACCAGCGCGTATTCGTCGCGTACCTTGTCGATGCGTTTTTCAATGTCGATATAGGGTGGGGTGCTGTTTTGAGTCATGACTTGTCTCTCTCATAGAAATAAAAGCCGCTGTGTTTCCCACACAGTCGGATGCCAATCCCCCCGGATTGACCTGGTTTCATTCTATGAAGCCATTTGGCGCCGAACTATCCAGCTTTGGCACAACGTAGCGGCGCACTATCCAGTTCTGGCACTCCTGTTCCGATCAGCTTTTTTGCCCCCGAAAAAGACCGGCGACGAACTCCTGACACAGTTCATGCTCATGCCATTTGGCAGCTCATTTTTTCACATTCAACAATACTGATTTTCATAAGCAAATCAAAAGAGTAAGGACGCTTATCGACCATAAACACATGAGCGAATTGTCTTTCGTGGCCGCGACGATCAGGCATGTAATACAAGACATTGACTCGCACAGGTGCCCCCGTTTTCTGGCGGCACCTTGTTCTGATTTCACTGCAAGGAATTGCCATGAGCCGCCCTCTGAAAACCGTTATTGTGAATGGGAGCCTGCACCGTCCCTCCCGCACGCAAGTGCTGCTGGATGCGCTACGCGACACACTGAACGACCAACTGGCACTGGACGTGCAAAACATCGAGCTGGTCAGCCTGCTGCCCGAACTTGGCGCGGCCCTGTCCACCGACGCCTTGCCCGCCCAAGCGCATCAGGCCATCACCGCCATTGAGCAGGCCGACTTTCTGATCGTGGGCTCGCCCATCTTTCGCGCGGGCATTCCGGGCTTGCTCAAGCACCTGTTCGATCTGGTCGACATGAATGCCCTGAATGGCACCCCCGTATTGCTGGCCGCCACTGGCGGCAGCCAACGCCATGCCCTGGTCATCGAACATCAGCTACGGCCCCTGTTCAGCTTCTTCCAGGCTCTGACCTTGCCCATCGGGGTCTATGCCACGCCCGAGGAGATTCAGGACGGCGAAGTCACCAGCGCCGCCCTGCAACAGCACATCCAGCGCACCGTTGATCTGGCCGTGCCGGTACTGCACAGTATTCAAACGCGTTTGCCGCTGCGAAACTCTGTTCTGGAGGCGCAGGCAGCATGAGCCAAATCACCTCCACCACACCCGATATTTTCTGGTTCCTGCCCACCTCGGGCGATACCCGTTATCTGGGCAAATCCGACTTTGGCCGCGCGCCTACCAACGAGTATCTGCGCAGCATTGCCGTCACCAGCGAGAACCTGGGTTATGACGGCTTGCTGATTCCCACCGGCGCCTCCTGCCTGGACCCCTGGGTGGTGGCGGCCAGCCTGGTTCCTGTTACCCAGCGCATCAAGCTGCTGGTGGCACTGCGTACCTCTTTGGGCGCTCCCGTCTCCAGCGCACGTCAGGCAGCGTCCCTGGACCAGGCCCTGCATGGCCGTTTGCTGCTGAATGTAGTGCCTGGCGGCGATGCCACCGAATTGGCCGCCGAAGGCGTGTTTCTGGACCACGATGCCCGTTATGAATACGCCCATGAATACCTGACGATCTGGCGTCAATTGCTCTCTGGCGACACCGTGAATTTTCAGGGCAAGCATTTCAAGGTAGAGAATGGCCGCAACTTTTTCCCGCCTGTGCAAAAACCCTATCCGCCCTTGTACTTTGGCGGCTCCTCGGACGCCGCCCATGAACTGGCTGCCGAGCATGTCGATGCTTACCTGACCTGGGGCGAACCACCGGCTGCTGTGGGCAAGAAATTTGAGGACATCCGCCGCCGTGCCGCCGCCCGTGGTCGCAAATTGAGGCTGGGGGTGCGCTTGCACGTGATCGTACGTGAAACCAATGAAGAAGCCTGGGCCGAGGCGGATCGTCTGATCAGCAAATTGACGGACGAGGACATTGCCAAAGCACAGGCCAACTACGCCAGCATGGACTCGGTAGGCCAGAAACGCATGGCGGCCTTGCATGGTGGCCGTCGCGATCAGCTGGAAGTCTCGCCCAATCTGTGGGCAGGGGTGGGGCTAGTAC
>NZ_JBKQGX010000033.1:0-9279 GCF_050487245.1 Alcaligenes sp. Me129 | reverse complement strand
GCATAGGACGCGGTAAACGCATTCCTGACCCAAGCGGGAAACAGACGTACAGTCGCCGCAATCAGCAGTTGTGGCCGTAGTCGGGACAGCAATAAGGGAAAAAAGAAGAATTATCAGAAAGGAACCGGCTGAACAGCCGTTCCAGCAGCGCCTTGCGCGCTACTTCTTAACGTGGGCTGCTTGTCGTGGCAGCCGAACCACCGGGAGGCACAATCTGCACAAAGATCTCGCCTTCACGCATCATGCCAAACTCGCTACGGGCGCGCTCTTCGACTGCATGGGTACCCGAGCGTAAATCCTGAACCTCGGCCAGCAAGGCGTTATTACGCGCCGTCAGGGCTTCATTGGTTTCTTTTTGCGCAACCAGCCTGGTCTGCATTTGCCGTACATCCAGCCAACCGCCTTTGCCCCACCATAAAGCGTAATGGGTTACCAGGGTCAGGCACAGCAGAAGCAGGACGATAAGGCGCATGGCGATATAAGAACCGGGTCTTCCGACCCGGTTCATCAAACAGAATTAGCGCAGATTATAGAACGCTTCGCGACCTGGGAAGGTAGCAACTTCTGCCAATTCTTCTTCAATACGCAACAACTGGTTGTACTTGGACATGCGATCGGAACGGGACAGGGAGCCTGTTTTGATCTGCATGGCATTCGTAGCCACAGCGATATCCGCAATCGTGGAGTCTTCGGTTTCACCCGAGCGGTGCGAAATCACGGCGGTGTAACCAGCGCGCTTGGCCATTTCGATGGCAGCAAAGGTTTCGGTCAGGGTGCCGATCTGGTTGATCTTGATCAGGATGGAGTTACCGATACCCAGTTCAATGCCCTTCTTCAGGATCTTGGTGTTGGTTACAAACAAATCGTCACCAACCAACTGGATCTTGTCGCCCAGTTGCTGGCTCAGAATGCGCCAGCCGTCCCAATCGTCTTCGGCCATGCCGTCTTCGATGGAGATGATGGGGTACTTGTCGCACCAGTTGGCCAACAGATTGGCAAAGTCTTGCGAGCTCAGGGACACGCCGCCTTCGCCGGCCAGGTGGTATTTGCCGTCGCGGTAGAACTCGGAAGCGGCGCAGTCCAGGGCCAGAGCGATCTGGGTGCCGGGTTCGTAGCCAGCTTGTTCGATAGCGCGCAGGATCAGTTCGATAGCGGCTTCGTGGTTGGCCACGTTAGGAGCAAAACCACCCTCATCGCCCACAGCGGTGGACATGCCTTGATCGTGGATCAGGCCTTTCAGGGTGTGGAATACTTCTGCACCCATGCGCAGCGATTCGCGGAAGCTCTTGGCACCCACGGGCATGATCATGAATTCTTGCAGATCCAGGGTGTTGTTGGCGTGTGCACCACCGTTGATGACGTTCATCATTGGCACGGGCATGGCCATGGCACCACTGCCACCGAAGTAGCGGTACAGGGACAGACCCGAATCATCAGCAGCGGCACGGGCCACAGCCATACTGGCAGCCAGCATGGCGTTAGCGCCCAGGCGGCTCTTGTCTTCGGTGCCGTCCAGCTCGATCAGGGTACGATCGATAAAGGTTTGTTCTTGAGCATCCAAGCCCATCAAGGCTTCGGAGATTTCTGTGTTCAGGTTCTCGACAGCGCGCAAAACACCTTTGCCCAGGTAACGGCTCTTGTCACCATCACGCAGCTCCAACGCTTCGCGAGCGCCAGTGGATGCACCAGATGGAACGGAGGCACGCCCCATAGCGCCCGATTCGAGCAATACATCACACTCCACCGTTGGATTACCACGGGAGTCCAGAATCTCGCGGCCAATAATATCTACGATTGCACTCATGATTTTGACAGTCCTGCCTGAAGTAGCATTAAGCTAGATAAGTTAAACAATCCTGCTGCCGGGCATATCGCCGTAAGCCGATGTGAAAATCAGCTTGAAAAGGCGCCTAGCCTGGAAGTTGAAAAGATCAGCAAGCGCGACAGCTATAGTGCAATCAGCGCCCCCTGCCCTCCTGCTAAAACAGGATTGTACCTGCCCATGACACAGCCGTGCCATGTCTGGTCCCGAAAGCTGGAAAAAAGCCTGGATTCAAGACCCTGCCTTCATCCTGATCGAAACCGGCACGTGTTTATTATCACCAGAAATTCCGAGACTAGGCGGCGTCTCTGTAAATACAAAAAGTACCGATACGTCTCAAAGTAAATCTTTGTCGGCCGCTTTCAACAAGGCGCTTTCCCAGTTGCCCAGCAAGGTGATCAACTGATTCAGATCCTGATCAGAGAAGTCTTGCAGCATGGCTTCCACCAGACGACGACGCCGGGGAAGGGTGGCTTCCACCAGCTCGCGGCCAGCGGGGCTTAGACGCACATTGGTCAGCCGGTTGTCCTGCTCATCCGTGAAACGCTCGACCAGCCCCAGGGACTCGATGCTTTTAAGCTGCCGTGTCACCGCAGCCGGATCAATGCGCAGCAGACGCACCAACTGCTTTTGAGACAGACTACCCTCTTCCTGGTACAAGGAAATCAGGATACGCCAGCGTGGCAAGGGCATCCCCAACTGCTGATCAAATGCCGCCATCAGGCTGCGATACGTGCGCCCCAGCTGCTGAGCCGCTTGAAGTTGCGGAAATTCATTCATCATGTTCAAGACTGTTCTTGACGATTAAATCGTATCGGTGGCACTTTGCGTACCCAATAAAAACACCAGACTATCAGCAGCAAGGTCACGGCCATCCCCATATTGACGGCATGTGCCAGGGCGTCGCGGGCCAAGCCCAGATACACCTGCCCTTCCTGCCCGGCCTGCTCCAGAAACCGCGTCTGCTGACTCACACTCATCAGAACTTGCGGATCTTGGAGGGAGTTGACCAGGCTTGTGGGCAAAGCCTCCAATTGCGTGCGGATGGCCTCCCCATACTGATAATTGATCAGGGTTCCGACCACAGCAGTACCCAACATGCCACCCACCATGCGCATGGACTGTAGCATGGCCGTGGCAATGCCCAGCATGGAGCGTTCCACAATTTCCTGCGCAAATACCGTCAGATTGGGCATGATGCAACCGACCCCGGTGCCAGCAATAGTGGCATAGATCACAAAATGCCAGTGCGGATCGGTCTTCTTGATGAACACCATACCCAGGCAGGCGATCGTCAACAGCACCAGGCCCAGATACAGCATCAAGGTAGGACGACGCAGGCGTGTAATCGTACGGCCATTAATGATACTGCCCACCGTAATGAACACGACCAAGGGTGTGATCAACAAACCGGCGGTTTGTGGTCGCAGGCCATACCCCCCTTGCAACAACAAGGGCGCATAGAACAAGAGACCAAACAGAATAAAGCCCAAGCCCGCAGACAGAACCAGCAAAGAGAATTGGGCTGGGCTACTGAACAAGACCAGGGGCAGCAAAGGTTCTGCCACCCGTCGCTCCCAGGTCACCAGCAGAACAAAAGCAGCCACACTGCACAGGCCAAGCAAAACCATCAAATAGCTGCCCCCATATTGCGGCAGCAACTCTACCAGCAACTGGATACAGGCCAAACCGACCATCAACAAGAAAGCACCCAAGTAATCCATGCGGACCTGGGTTTGACGAAAATGACGGATCTGCGGCAAATAGCGATAGACAAAATACAGGCTTAACAAACCCACGGGCAGATTCACATAAAACACGGAGCGCCAGCCATAGTGCTCGGTCAGAATTCCGCCCAGAAAGGGCCCTATCCCGTTCGCAATCCCAAAGGAAGCACTCAGCATGACTTGCCAGCGCAAACGCACACGGGGGTCAGGAAACAGATCAGGCACACAGGCAAATGCGGTCCCCACCAGCATGCCCCCCGCAATCCCTTGCAAGGCACGTGCCAGTACCAGCTGCAACATGCTTTGCGCCATGCCGCAGAGCACGGAAGCCAGGGTAAACAAAACGATGGACACCAGCACAAAGCGGCGGCGTCCATAAAAATCTCCCAGACGGCCAAAAATAGGCACGGTAATCACTGAAGTCAGCAAATACGCCGTTGCCACCCAGGCATACAGTTCAAAACCATGCAGCTCGGAGACAATGGTGGGCAAGGCTGTCCCGACCACGGTCTGATCAATTGCCACCAACATCACCACAAAGCACAGCCCCATCATCGCCAGTATGGACTCTGTGACTGACAAGACCCGCCCCGGCGTCTTTTGTGCTGTTTCCGATACGTTTACCATTTCCATTGACCATGCAATTATTGCCTAGTCAACAATTTTACGAGAGTGATAAAAACCTGACAAGCGCTGCCTGAATCAACCCATATCCCGGCATCCCGGTACACAATAGCGACCATCCGGAAAGCACCGCTTTCCAAGCACATCCTCCCCACAGGAAAACAGTATGAATATCATGATTGTCGGTGCCAGCATGGGGCTGGGACGCGCCTTGATGGACGGCCTGGCCCAAGACGGCAACACGCTTTATGGCGTGGCTCGCCGGACACCCGCACCATCGGCCAGCCCGCTCAGTCCCGATCCCGGCATCAATCAACACTGGATCAGTGCCGACTTGTCCCAGCCTGACGCCGCCAGCCAATTAGCAGCCGCCTGCCCGCAATCACTGGACGTGCTGATTTATAACCTTGGGATTTGGGAAGACACTGCCTTCAGTGAGGATTACGATTTTCTGTCGCAAAACGATCAGGCTATCCGTCGTCTGGTCGATGTGAATCTGACTGGAGCCTTATTGGCCATACGTCATCTGCTGCCTCATTTACTGCGCAGCAAACAGCCCCGCCTGATTCTGACTGGTTCCACCTCGGGTCTGCGTCAAAGCGGTCGCCCAGAAGTTGCCTTCGGAGCGACAAAATTTGCCTTGAATGGTTTGGCAGACAGTCTGCGTGAAGGCTATAGAGATCAAGGCCTGGCCGTCACTTGCCTGCAACTGGGCTACCTGAATACGGAAGACGGCCTGGATGTGCCACTGCACGCCGCCGCAGAGCGTGACCAGGGCGAGACAATTCCAGTGCATGACGTGCTCACGATTGTGCGTAGCCTGCTGCAACTGTCTCCCGCCAGCTTTATACGCGAGCTGACCCTACCAGCCCTGCGTGATCCGCGTTTCTAAACAGCCACACAACTCCTTCCTGCCATCGTGCTCAAGAAGGTCGGACTGTGTCCCTGCAAGCATCAAAAAAGGGAGTGTTTTCACACTCCCTTTTTCCTGCCTGACTACATGGCGTAGTCCGCTTCTTACAGACCCTGCACCACGTACATCGTCATGTTGGCAGCACCCTCACGTGCTTGACGAGCACGGCGGTATTCCTCGGAATCGTGGAACGCCTGGGCCTGTTCCAGTGTGTCGAACTCCATAACCACGGTACGCAAAGGCGCATTGCCTTCCAGAGTGACCGTTTCACCGCCACGTACCAACACTTTCACGTTGTGGGTTTTCATGGCAATGCTGGAAAACTCCTGGTACTGCTTGTACTGCTCGGGGTTGGTTACTTCGACATTAGCAATCAAAAATGCGGACATAGTGTCTCCAAACTACTTTTAATAGCCGTGCTGCAAGGCACCGCTGTTTTTAACAATCGAATCGATCTGCTGCAATGTCCGCAGCAAGTCTGCCATCTGCGACAGAGGGACAGCATTCGGGCCGTCAGACAAGGCCTTGTCCGGGTTAGGGTGAGTTTCCATGAACACGCCCGACACACCCGCTGCGACAGCAGCACGCGCCAGGACGGGCACAAACTCACGCTGACCACCCGATGTCGTGCCCTGCCCGCCCGGCAACTGCACCGAGTGCGTGGCATCAAACACGACCGGACAATCCGTGGCGCGCATGATCGCCAGGGACCGCATATCGGACACCAGGTTGTTGTAGCCAAAGGAAGCACCACGCTCACAGACCATGATGGTGGAGCCATCTCCGCCCATTTCCATCGCTGCCGCACGTGCTTTTGCCACCACCTGCACCATATCCTGAGGAGCCAGGAACTGGCCCTTCTTGATATTCACAGGTTTCAGGGTAGCAGCGCAGGCCTGAATAAAGTCGGTCTGACGGCACAGGAAAGCCGGGGTTTGCAGCACATCCACGACGGCCGCCACATCATCGACCTGGTCCTTGTCGTGCACATCGGTCAGGACCGGCACTTTGTAGTGCGAGCGCACATCCGCCAGAATCTGCAGACCTTCGGCCATGCCGGGGCCACGATAAGACTTGTCCGAACTCCGGTTGGCCTTGTCAAACGAGCTTTTGTAGATAAAGGGGATACCCAGAGCCGAGGTAATCTCGGCAAGCTGGCCCGCTGTATCAAACGCCATTTGACGCGATTCAATTACACAAGGGCCAGCGATCAGAAAAAAGGGCCGATCCAGGCCAACGTCGTAACCGCATAAATCCATAATAGACCTCGTTTCAGTATTTCTGCATTCTCCCACATTCCTGACGGCGCTGCTGCACCGCAGTGCAGCAAGCCTGTCAGCCCAATCGTTCGGAGATTTCGATCAGGTTCAAGTCCGGGTCGCGCACATAGACTGAGCGAATCGGGCCGGTAGCTCCTGTACGCTGCACCGGCCCTTCAATAATGGGCCAAGCTTGTGACTGCAGATGCGCGATCACCTGCTCCAGCGGAATGCTGGCAATAAAGCACAGGTCCAGCGCCCCGGGCACCGGCAAATGCGCCTTGGGCTCGAACTCCTGCCCACGCACATGCAAATTGATCTTTTGCGAGCCAAAGCTGAAGGCAATGCGTCCTTGCCCAAAGACTTCCTGCTTCATGCCCAACACTTGTGTATAGAAATGGGTCGTGGCTTGCGGGTCGGTACAGGTCAGCACCAAATGATCCAGCTGTTCGATCATGATTACTCCCAGGAAAGCGGGCAACACACTCTGTCGCCCCGAATGAAAAAGCCCGCGTAGCGCGGGCCTTTTCAGTCATACCAAATTATCAGGCTGATTTTTTCTGGTGGTCCAGAGCAGCTTTGATATAGCTGGTAAACAGCGGATGGCCATCACGCGGAGTGGAAGTGAATTCCGGATGGAATTGCACGCCCATGAACCAGGGATGATCAGGCAGTTCCATGATTTCTGGCAGGTTCTCGGTAGGAGTACGAGCGGAAATCACCATGCCCACTTCTTCCAGACGTGGCACGTACAAGGTATTCACTTCGAAACGGTGGCGGTGACGTTCATTTACTTCCGGACCGTAAATGGCTTCAGCACGCGAACCTGGCTTCACTGGGCAACGCTGTGCGCCCTTGCGCATGGTGCCGCCCAAATCGGAGGAACCATCACGGTGCTCAATCTTGCCTTCGCGGTCTGCCCATTCGGTAATCAAGGCCACAACCGGGTGCACGGCCGATGGATCGAATTCAGTCGAGTTCGCGCCCACCAGATTGCCCACATTGCGAGCAAATTCAACCACCGCCAATTGCATGCCCAGGCAGATACCCAGGAATGGCACGCCGTTTTCACGAGCGTATTGAATGGCGCGAATCTTGCCTTCGGTACCGCGTTTGCCAAAGCCGCCTGGCACCAGAATGGCGTCCAGACCTTTCAGGCAATCGGTGCCTTCGTTCTCGATGACTTCGGAATCCAGGTACTCGATATTGATACGGGTACGGGTGTGAATACCGGCGTGAACCAGTGCTTCGCTGAGCGACTTGTAGGATTCGGTCAGGTCTACGTACTTGCCGACCATACCGATACGCACTTCGTGCTCCGGATTTTCCAGGGCTTGTACCAGACGATCCCACATGGACAGATCAGCCGGTGGAGGCGATAGCGCCAGTGCATCGCACACCAGGCTGTCCAGGCCTTGCTTGTGCAGCATGGCTGGAATCTTGTAGATGGAATCCGCATCCCACACCGAAATCACGGCGTCCATGGGCACGTTGGAGAACAGCGAAATCTTGGCCAGTTCGTCGTCAGGAATGACGCGATCCGCACGGCACAGCAAAGCGTGTGGGTGAATACCGATTTCACGCAGCTTTTGCACCGAGTGCTGGGTAGGTTTGGTTTTCAGCTCGCCTGCCGATGCAATGAAAGGCACCAGCGTCAGGTGAACAAAAGCGGTGTTGTTGCGGCCCAGACGCAGATTCATCTGGCGGGCAGCTTCCAGGAAAGGTTGGGATTCGATATCACCCACTGTGCCGCCGATCTCGACGATGGCAACATCGGCCTCACCATTGTAGGCAGCCTTGGCGCCACGAATGATGAAATCCTGGATTTCGTTGGTGATGTGCGGGATAACCTGCACGGTCTTGCCCAGATAGTCCCCGCGACGCTCTTTGCGCAGCACGGATTCGTAAATCTGGCCCGTGGTGAAGTTGTTGACCTTGCGCATGCGAGCGGAAATAAAGCGCTCGTAGTGGCCCAGGTCCAGGTCGGTTTCCGCACCATCCTCAGTAACAAACACTTCACCGTGCTGGAAGGGGCTCATGGTGCCCGGATCTACGTTGATGTAGGGATCCAGCTTGAGCATAGTCACGCGCAAACCGCGGGACTCCAGGATGGCAGCCAGGGATGCAGCCGCAATACCTTTGCCCAGGGAGGACACAACGCCTCCCGTTACGAATACATATTTGGTGGTCATTATAAAAGGCGCCTGAGGTCAAATCAGGCGATAGCGGGAAATTTGGATTATAACGGCAAGCGCCCATGCTTGGCGACCCGACTAGTGGCATTTCACAGCGGAAATACCACTAGCCCTTGCAGCTATTGACAAGAGCAGAGGGTGGCGATCAGATCGCCTGCGTCCTTTGCTCAAGCCACTTGCGTGCATCCCCCTGAACACGAGGCAAGAGACGTTCACGCACTTGCTGATGATATTCATTGAGCCAGTTACGCTCGGCAGCCGTCAGTAGTGCGGCATCTATACAACGCGTGTCAATGGGGCACAGGGTCAGGGTTTCAAAACGCAGGAACTGCCCGTACTCGCTGCGCATGGCCGGAACCGCCGCCACCAGATTCTCGATGCGAATGCCCCATTGGCCGGGACGATACAAGCCAGGCTCGTTGGAGGTAATCATGCCGGCACGCATGGCGGAATGAGGTCCGATACGACCGCGCCAGGAAATGGACTGCGGGCCTTCATGCACATTCATGAAGTAACCCACGCCATGGCCAGTGCCATGACCGAAGTCCAGGCCCTGCTCCCACAAAGGCTGACGGGCCAGTACATCAATTTGCTGACCGGCAATGCCTTCCGGAAACACCAGCATGGACAAGGACACCATGCCTTTGAGCACCAACGTGAAGTCACGAATCTGCTCGGCAGACACCTGGCCTACCGGCACCACACGGGTAATGTCGGTGGTCCCGCCCTGATACTGCCC
>NZ_JBKQGX010000032.1:0-20889 GCF_050487245.1 Alcaligenes sp. Me129 | reverse complement strand
AGGCTGTAATCCATACCTTCAGCCGCTTCGCTCAAGCCGCGACCACGCACGTCTTGAATGTAGGTATCAAAGTGCTTGCCGAACTGCTCGCCCACAAAGCCCCAAGTTACTGCCGGGCTGGTAATGCCGGGAACGATGATGACTGCTGGGCGCTGATCGCGACCCTCGCTGGAGCCACCGTAACGCAAGTAATGCTGACGAATGCCATTGGCATGAACATGGCCGCCGTAAAGAAAGGTACTCATTAATCTGTCCTTGGATTGAAACCGTCAGGCCCTAAGCCCGACCCATGAAAACTGCTGCTGCCTAAGCCATTTGAGGCGTAGCAGCCAGCGCGGCCCGGACCACATCCGGTGTAAAAGGCACCTGCCGAAAACGTCGGCCAGTTGCATCAAACAAAGCATTGGCAATGGCCGAGGCACAGGGTACGGAGGCGGATTCGCCCGACCCCATAGGCGGCTCGGACTGCCTGTCCATCAAAATCACCGCTATGGGCGGGATACGCGGGAAATCCACAATGGGATAGGCACCCCACTCCGCACTGACTATGCCCTGTGCGTTAAAGCGCACCTGTTCATACAACGTGCGGCTCAAGGACTGAATCACATTGCCGTGAATCTGGTGACGCACACCGGCCGGGTTCACCATCTGCCCGGTATCCTGACCCACATAAATCTTCTGCACGTCGATCACGCCCGTTTCTATATGGACCCGCAAATCCAGTAACCAGGCTGACCAGGCCGCCCCGAAACCAGGGAACTTGCTGTGTATATAACGGGCGTACGACAGACCACGGCCATACAAATAGCCCTGCTCATCCGGCTGCCCGCGCGAACCACGCTGCCCAATCTGCCAGTGCCCCTTATCCGCCACCGCCTGCAGCAGTTCCTGAGCACGTTCATCCTGATCCAGATAACGCAGGCGATAGGTCAAGGGGTCCACACCCGCTTCCACTGCCAGCTCATCCAGAAAGCAGTCATGCGCAAAAGAGTTGGGCATGGCCGACACGCCGCGCAACCAGGAAGCGCGCACAATCGCGGGCATGTCCTGACACACAATGCGCTGCTTGGGATAGCTGTAAGGCGGTACGGCCGTACGGTCCCCCATTTCCAATTGACGGGGGGCCGCCGACTCCCGCCCCGTCAACAAGAGCGCCAGGTTCGGCGCATCGTTGGAGGGGTAATGGGTCACAAAATCGTAATGACGCAGTTGCCCTTGGGCATCAATGGAGCCTTCGACATCCATCAACTGAGCAGCGCCTTTAGGCTCCCAGCCGTGTTCTTGCTCTCTTGTCAGTTGCACACGCACCGGCGCACCTACGGCTTGGGACAAGAGCAAGGCATCCGCACACACATCGTCAGCACAATTACGGCCATAACAACCGGCCGCTTCGTGACGGATGATCTCCAGACCGGCCTCGTCCTCGTCCAGCAACTGGCTCAAATGAACGCGCAACATATGCGGGTTCTGCGAGCCTGACCAGATCCGGCTATGACCGGGCTGATAGTCCGCCACTGCGCAAGACGGACCAATAGAGGCATGCAGCTGAAAAGGCCAGACATAGCTACGCTTCAAGCGTTTGCCTTCTGGCGGCAGCTCGTCAAAACCCGGCCCTTTATCGGCCAGCAAACGCTCTGTCATGGGCTGACGACGAATCAGCTGCTCCAGATTGCTCATATCCTCCAGCGGAGGAATCGCTTTCCAGCGCACTTTCAATTCGCGAGCAGCACGCATGGCGTGTTCTTCACGACGCGCGACCACACCAATAAAGTCGCCAATCACCACGACTCGCACATCGTCGCCAATATGACGGATGGACTCCTCGTCCACGGATTCCAGGCTGCGACCGATGAAGTCGCCGCTATCACGCCCTATATAAGGAGGACGCACAACACGGCCATGCAACATACCGGGCACGCGCACATCGTGCACATACACCCACTGCCCTGCGACCTTGCCCGGAATATCGACACGCGCCTGGGCTGTCCCTACAATGCGCAATTGTTCGGCCGGTTTGGTGGGAGTTTCTTTATCCAGATAGGCCCGCAGTTCCAGACCCTCCAGCAGTTTCCAGTACGTCAGGCTGCGCCCGTCCGGGGCAATGATGGTGCCGTCTTCCACGCGTAATTGATCGGCAGGCAGTGCCCAGCGTTCTGCGGCTTGTGCCAGCAGCAATTGACGTGCTTGAGCCGCCGCCTTGCGCAGCGGTACAGCATGAATCTGAATCGAAGCACTGGCGATGGTGGGGCCTTGATTGGGCACCGCATCGGTATGACCCAGCACCATTTGCACGCGTGCCATGGGCACATCCAGCTCGTCGGCCACAATCTGACTCAGTGCAGTTTGAATGCCGGTACCCAGATCCACGTGCCCATTAAAAGCGCGCACCCAGCCCTGTTCGGACACGGCGACAAAGACATCGTCGTGCGCCTGCAAATACTCGGACACCACGCCGGGCTGGCCGGGCGAAGGCTTGGGAGGCCGCGCCGGTGCCGCTAAAATCAGCAAGGTGCCAGACGCCCTGAGCAAGTCTTGCTGCTGGTGGCGCGGCGCATCGTAAGACATCACACTCTCCTGGCTGGGCTTTATATAAGGGGCTGGAAACCGGCCATCAGGGCTCCATCCCTGAAAACCTGCCTGAAACGCCCCCTGGCAAAACATTGATTACTAGCGTACACGCCCTAATAAAAACAAATGCAGTGCGCTTCAACCCATTTATCGCAACTACTATAAAGAGAAAATCAAGGGCTTAATAATCAGTGTAAACCCTATATTAAATAAGATTAGACCGAATTTCGAACGGCTTCCCAAGAGGGCTTTGATTGATACCTCAAGGAAGTAGTAGAATCTATTTACTCGATAAATTAAAGTGTATACACTTAATTTAAGCATATCAATACCGAGCTGATAAAAGCACCGCACACGCTGTCCGACAACAAGGTGCGATCTACCAAAGGTGAAACCCATGAACCCTTGTACTCGCCCGCACACCTTGCGGGTCAATCAAGAGACCCACATCATCGAGGTGGAACCCGATACGCCGCTGCTTTATGTATTGCGTAACGACCTGGAACTGAATGGCCCCAAATTCGGCTGTGGCCTGGGTGAATGTGGCGCCTGTACGGTGCTGGTCGATGGTGTGGCCGCCCGCTCCTGTGTTGTGCCTGTCAGCCTGGTAGAAAACCGTGAGATCACTACCTTGGAAGGCTTGGCCCGGAACGGCCAGCCTAATGATGTTCAGCAGGCATTTATTGACTGCCAGGCCGCACAATGCGGCTATTGCCTCAATGGCATGGTCATGACCGTGCAGGCCCTGCTGGAACGCAATCCGCAAGCCACCGAAGAGCAAATTCGGGACGAGCTGCGCTATAACCTGTGCCGTTGCGGCACGCACGTAGAAATCATGCAAGCCGCTGTACGCGTCGCAAAGGCCCGGCAATGAGTCATTCAGTACAAGACCTTTCCCGAGCGTTGTGGCCGGAACTGCCTGCTGGCACCAGCCTGCTGCATGGCGCTGTTGTGCGGCCTCCTTACTGGTCGTACGAGAACGGGCAGTATCTGGGTGCTGAATTACAGACAGTAAACCAGCAGGCCGCCCTGCAAGTGCCTGGTGTCGTGGCCTGTGTGCATATGGGCAATTTTCTGGGTGTGCTGGCGGTGCAAGCCGAGCAGGCTCAGCAAGGCGCTGCTTTGCTGGATGCACGTTGGGCTACGCCCGTAGCGGCAAACCAGGCTACGCTTCCAGCGAATGAGGAAGTTGCTGCTACGCTTAGCACCCCCGATCAAAGCTATGAATGGCAATCTGCCGCCGAGCATCAGGAAACTGCCTGGGCCCGTGCCTGTTATCACGACAAACAGCTTTATGTTTGGGCGCATACGCAGCGCCCCGCGGCCCTGCTGATTGAGCTGCAAGCCTTGAGCGGCCTGCCCAGCGAACAGATCCATTTGCAGGATATTGCCGGTAATCAGGCCGATGCTTACGACTGTGCCATGGATGCGGCAGTCATGGCCTTTGGGCGCCCCCAGGCCGTACAAATTCGTGCCAGCCACAGTGCAGACATCATTCGCCTGAGTGTCTTTAAAGGCACTGCAGAGCCAAACGACCTGAATGCCCATTTGCGGGCCACCCGCTGGCAACTGAATACCTTGTCCGGTGCGCGCCCTTCTCTGGCGGCCATTCTTTGCGGTCAGCCAGGTTTGCCCAGCAGCGGCCCGGCCGTAAAAAGTGATTACTTCTCCGCCCCTACACCTAACTATGATGGCGCAGCCGCCAGCAGCGACCCCGACAGCCTGGCCCAGGCCACGATCTTTGCTCAAGAGTCGCAGTTCGATCAAGACTGCCACAGCCTGGGACTGGACCCCTTGGCGGCACGACTGGAACAAGTCAGTAGTCCCCAAGGTCGAGATCTGCTGCAACGGGTTGCCGAACAGTCGGACTGGTCCGAACCCTTGCCCGCCCATCAAGGCCCTTTACGCAAGGGTCGCGGGCTGGCCTACAGCCATATTGTTGAACACGTCCCCGGGCAAGCTGCACGCGAGCAGTGGTCCGCCTGGGCCGTGGATGTTAGCGTCGATACCCGCCAAGGCACACTCAGTATAGACAAGCTGACCATTGGCCACGACAGCACCGAGCTGGGCACTCCCGAGCAGGCCACGGAGTCCGCGCCTGCCTTGGCCGACCGACTGAGTCGTTGGGCGCAGCAACTGCTAAACAACGGCGTGGGCAAAGGCGGTGAAGGTCATAGCGACAGCCCCGTCAAAGAAACAGCCGACAAGCCAGCCGTTCAGCTGGTCAAACGGGAGTCTGCTGTAGGCCAGCCTTTGGCCTGGAATCAGGGCGTGGAACTGCCTGCCGCTGCCGCCATTGCCAATGCAATTTTCAATGCCAGTGGCATACGCCTGACCAGTGCGCCCTTTAGCGAACAGTCTTTGACACTGGGCTATCAGGCCGATAAGACAGGCAGCAGCAAAAAACGCAAAGCCTGGTGGGGTGCCTTGGCCGCGGTCGCCACCGGCACAGTCTTGAGTGCCCTGCCCTGGCGACCTGCCATTGCACCGGTCGGCCAAGTGGATACCTCCATCTTTTCAGAGCTGGCCATCGAACGCGGCCGCCTGGTTGCGATTGCGGGCGACTGCATGGTCTGCCACACCGCTGAAGGCGGCACACCCAATGCGGGCGGTCTGGGTTTGGATACGCCGTTTGGCACGATCTATACCACCAACATCACCCCGGACAAGGAAACCGGCATAGGCAGCTGGAGCTACAAAGCCTTTGAACGTGCCATGCGCGAAGGTATTCATCAGGACGGTCGCCACCTGTACCCGGCCTTCCCTTACACGGCCTTTGCCAAGATCAGCGATGAGGACATGCAGTCCCTCTATGCCTACTTGATGACGCAAGAGCCGGTGAAATCCGAAGTGCCTGAAACCAAACTGCCCTTCCCCATGAATATGCGGCCTTTGGTAGCGGGCTGGAACCTGCTGTTTCACCGTGATCCGAATGCCTACGTGCCGGACCCCACGCAAACTGTGCAGTGGAACCGGGGAGCCTATCTGGTCAATAGCAGCGGCCACTGTGCCGCCTGCCATAGCCCGCGCAATATGCTGGGAGCCGAGAGAGGGGGTGAAGCGAATTTCCTGGCCGGTGGTTTTGCGGACAACTGGGAAGCGCCTGCACTCAATAGCTTGTCCAAAGCCCCCATCCCCTGGACAGAGCAGGAGCTGTACCAGTACTTGCGTACCGGCTATTCGCCCCGTCATGGCGTGGCAGCAGGACCAATGGGACCGGTCGTGGCGGGTTTGGCAGAACTGCCTGAATCCGATGTCCGCGCCATGGCGCATTATCTAAGCAGCCTGAACCCGGTCGAGAGCGAACAAGAACAAACGCACGCCGCCCAGGCCGCGCTTTTGGAGCAGAACAGCCGCAGCAATAAGGAAGTGATGTTGATGCCGGGCGAAAACCTGTTCAACGGCGCTTGCGCTGTTTGTCACGACCCGCGCGGTGGGCCGGTGCTATTTGGTGCCCGCCCGTCCCTGGCCTTGAACAGCAATCTGCACAGCGAGCATCCGGACAATACGATTCAGGTATTGATGCACGGCATTACCCGTCCGGCACAGCCTGCTCTGGGCTCCATGCCCGGTTTCAAGAACAGCATGAATGACGAGCAGATGGAAGATTTGCTCAACTATATGCGGGCGCGTTTTGCTCCGGACAAACCAGCCTGGACAGGACTGAAAGACAAGATTGCAACCATACGGGAGCAAAAGGGACACTTGTAGACCGGGCTGGTCCGCAGATAGTGTTTAGATAAGGGGTAAACGAACCAAAGGCGGCTTCAAGTTTTCACTTGGCCGCCTCTGTTTCATGGTGCATCGCCTTCAGACTTGGCCCAGGCCAAGCCCAAGATCCCAGCCTGGCCCGGACTCAAAACCCATCAGCCGGAAAAACCACCGGCCTCCAGGAACTTCTGCTCTTCCTCCGTGGTAGTACGCCCCAGGATCGAATTACGGTGCGGGAAGCGCCCAAAGCGCTCCACCACATCCAGATGCTCCTCAGCGTGGTCCAGCCAGGGACGGCCAATTTCCTGATTCAGACGCACGGCCTCTTGCTGATCGGCCAGGTTCTCTGCATGGGAATACGGCAGGTAGCAGAACACCCGACGCTCCACCGGAATCTGTTTATCCAGCCCCTTGGCCACCATTTCCTTGGCAATCGCCAACCCCTTCTCATCGGTCGCATACATGCGCGTGGTATTGCGAAAAGAGTTGCGCGGAAACTGATCCAGCAGAATCAGCAAGGCATAGGCTCCTTCTGCCGTCTGTGCCCAATCATCCAGCTCGCCCCTGGCAGCACGTTCGTGCCAGTCCAAAAACCGTTCGCGAAATTCCCGGTCAAAGTCATCGGACTTGCGAAACCATTTCTCTGGCCCTGATTCAACCCAGAAATCAATCACTGCCTGAGGATTGGGACGTGCATCTGCCATGGTGTTCTCCTGGAGCCGGTCTGGCCTCCAATACGGGGAGGCCCGAAGTTAGACGGACAGGTAAGTGCGCCGCACTTGCTCGTTGGCACTTAATTCCTGCATGGCGCCACTGTACCGTATTTGCCCCTTTTCCAGCACATAAGCCCGATCCGACACCAGCTCGGCAAAATGCAAATTCTGCTCGGACAGCAAGATGCTGACACCGGCCTGCTTCAGCTCCAGAATCATGTGCACCATCTGCTCCACAATCACGGGAGCCACGCCCTCGGATGGTTCGTCCAGCAAGACAAGATAAGGATTGCCCATCAAGGTGCGCGCGACGGTCAGCATTTGTTGCTCGCCCCCGCTCATCTGCCCACCGGGCCTGTCCTGCATTTGACCCAGATTGGGAAACAGGCTGTACAAGCGCTCGGGCTGCCAGTGCGGAGCTGCTGTACCATCGGGCCAGCGCCGTGCTGGCTGACGTCCCACTTCCAGATTTTCCGTGACGCTCAGGTCGGTAAAGATACGCCGGTCTTCGGGCACAAAGCCCAAACCCGCACGTGCGATTTCAAAGGGCTGCTTGTCGTGAATGGCCTGGCCCATGAATTCAATATGACCGTCGCAGCGCTCCATCAAACCCATAATGGATTTCAAGGTAGTGGACTTGCCCGCACCGTTACGCCCCATCAAGGCGACCACTTCACCACGTTGCACGGTCAGTGACAGGTCAAACAAGATATGCGCGGCACCGTACCAGGCATTCAAGCCATCCACACTTAGCAAAGGCTGCTTGTCGGCCACGCCTGTGGCAACCCGCTCAGAACCGGCTACTAAATCCTGCGTCATGCTGGCTCCTTGTTCTCGAATGTTTTGCCTGTACCAAAGTACACCTCCTGCACCTTGGGATGCTGACGGATATAGTCCGCATCCCCTTCTGCCACCAGCCGACCACGGGCCAGCACCAACATGCGGTCCGAGTGCTCGAACACCACGTCCATGCTGTGCTCGGTAAAGAGCACACCCATATTGCGTTCGATCACCAGCTTTTTGGTCAGGCGCATCAACTCATTACGCTCTTTGGGTGCCATGCCTGCCGTGGGCTCATCCATCAGCAAAAGACGGGGATCATTGGCCAATGCAATCGCCAGCTCCACCCGCTTCACGTCCCCGTAAGCCAGCTCGCTGCAAGGGCGTTCAGCCTGCGCCAGCATACCCACCTGATCCAGCAAATCCAGCGCACGAGCCCGTTCGAACTGAGCCGCCCGACGCCAGAAGGAAAACAGTTTTTTCTGATGTGCCAGCAAGGCCATCTGCACGTTTTCCACCACCGTCAGGGACGCAAAAGTTGCGGCGATCTGAAAGGTACGGCCCACCCCCAAGGCAGCAATCTTGCGCGGGGCCAGCCCTACCAGTTCCTGATCGCCCAAACGCACTGACCCGGCTGTAGGCGTCAATTGCCCGCCCACCATATTAAAGGTGGTGGTTTTGCCAGCCCCATTGGGGCCGATCAAGGCCAGAAACTCTCCGGCCTGCACATCAAACTCGATACCGTCTACGGCCAGATTGCCGCCAAACGCTTTTTTAAGACCTCGTACTTGCAGCAAACTCATGACGATGCCTCCGGTGCTACGCGGCGATGCGCCCAGCGTTTGAAAAAGCCGGCAATACCCTGCGGGAAAGCCAGAACCAGCAGCAGAATCACGCCACCGAACAAGGCGCGCCAATACTGTGTAATGCCCAGGAAGAAATCCTGCAGCAAAGTGAATACGGCTGCACCCACCACTGGCCCAACCAGAGTTTGCAAACCACCCAGCAAGACCATGACCAAGCCATCCACGGACTTGTTCACTGCGATCACTTCAGGCGAGACGCTACCTTTGGAAAAGACAAACAAGGCACCGGCCAGACCAGCAAACGTACCTGCCAGAACAAAGGTCAGCCACTGCACACGCTTGACGGGGATACCAATGGCCTCGGCCCGCAAGGCCGAGTCCCGGCTGGCACGCATGGCGTAGCCAAAGGGGGAGAACAAGATGCGACGCAACAGGAAGGCCGCTGCCACCACCAGCAGCAAGGCAAAGTAATAGTAGCGATCACCCGACAGCCACTCCGCAGGCCAGATACCGACCACGCCATTGGAGCCACCCGTAAAGCTGTCCCACTGATACACAATCGACCAGATAATCTGTGCGAAAGCCAGGGTCAGCATGGCCAGGTAAACACCGGACAAACGCACACAGAACCAGCCAAAGATCAGCGCACCCAAACCTGCGACAGCTGGAGCCAAGACCAGAGACCAGCCCATGGACAAGGCCGCCGCCTTGAACAACAGGGCAGCCGCATAAGCGCCTAGACCAAAGTAAGCAGCATGACCAAAGGAGTTCATGCCCCCTGGCCCCATCATGAAATGCAGGCTCAACGAGAACAGGGACAAAACCAGAATATCCAGAGCCAGCACGGGTGCGTACGGGAACCAGTCGCTCATCAAAGGCAAGGCCGCCATCACACCCAGAACCACCAGCACCATGATCTGGAACGCTCCACTACCAGCACGCAGGGGCGCTTCGATAGGAGCCGAGTTACGGCTGACAGCTTGAGCACGCCCGAACAAGCCCCAGGGCCGGAACACCAGCACCACGGCCATGAAGATGAATTCCACCACCAGCGTCAACTTCGGAAAGGCAAAGTCCACACCAAAGAAGGTGACCGTGCCCAGCGCAATACACAGGGCTTTCAATTCAGCGACGATCAGAGCAGCCACGTAAGCGCCGGGGATGGAGCCCATGCCACCGACCACCACAATCACAAAGGCATCCCCAATCACGCTCAAGTCCAGCAGCAGATTGGCGGGCTGACGCGGCAATTGCACAGCACCACCCAAACCCGCCAGGAAGGCACCCAAGGCAAACACACCCGTAAACAACCAGGCCTGATTCACACCCAGCGCACCCAGCATTTGTCTGTCGTGGGTCGCGGCGCGCACCAGCACACCCCATCGGGTACGGGTCAGCAAGAGCCACAGCAAGCCCAGCACCACCGGACCGATCACGATCAGCACCAGGTCATAGACCGGGAAGAAGCGACCTGCAATAGAAATAGAGCCGTTCAAACCCGGAGCCAGCGGCCCCAGCAGATCTTCCGGCCCCCACACGGCCAAAGCGCCATCATTAATCACCAGCACCAGGGCAAAAGTGGCCAATAACTGGAACAGCTCGGGCGCTTTATAAATACGCCGCAGCAGCACGATCTCCAGCAAGGCCCCCAAGGCGCCGACCAGCAAGGCCGCCACAATCAAGCCTGCCCAGAACCCCAGCGCCGAGCCCCCCATGAACTGCACGGTGGAGTACGCCATGTAGATGCCCAGCATATACAGGGAACCGTGTGCAAAGTTGACGATACGTGTCACCCCGAAGATCAGGGACAAACCCGCCGCCACCAGGAACAAAGACGATGCCTCGGCCAGCCCGTTAAGGAACTGCACCCATAAACCCGATAAGGCCATTACTGCCTCGCGTCAGAAGTGGCGCGCCAGACGGCGCGCCGATCTACGAAATACTGCGTTGTTGGAATTATTGATTGGCCGCGGCAGGACGCCACTGGCTGACTTGCTCATCCGTAGGCTGTACATCTTTGCCATCGGCGTAACGGATATTGGTCATGATGCCCTTGCCGTCTTGTTTGGCCAGCACACCCACATACGCCCCCTGCGTGGATTGCTGATCTTGCGTACGGTAAGTGATGGGACCAAAAGGTGTGACCACATCCAGACCACGGAAGGCTTTGATCATGGCTTCCGTGTCGGTAGAACCGGCTTTTTCAATACCGGCGGCAATCGACACAATGGTGCTGTAGCCAATAATCGTGCCCAGGCGTGGGTGCTCTTTGTACTTGTCCTGATAGGCTTTCAGGAAGGCATTGTGCTCGGGCGTGTCGATGGCGTACCAAGGGTAGCCTGTCACAATCCAGCCTTCTGGCGTTTCTTCACCCAAGGGGTCCAGATACTCCGGCTCGCCAGTCAACATGCTGACTACTGGCAAGGCAGGGCTGAAGAACTGGCGCTGATTACCAGCCCGAACCAAACGAGCCAGGTCGGACGCAAACAGCACGTTAAAGACCGCATCAGGCTTGGCTTCGGACAAAGCCTGCACTACGGCACCAGCATCGACCTTACCCAGAGGAGTAGCCTGTTCAGCCACGAACTCGATATCGGGCTGGGCTTCTTTCATCAAGCTCTTGAAGGTGGCAACAGCGGACTGACCGTACTCGTAGTTGGGGTACACAATGGCCCAACGCTTCTTGTTCAGCTTGACGGCTTCGGGCACCAGCATGGCTACCTGCATATAGGTAGAGTTGCGCAGGCGGAAGGTATAGCGGTTGCCATCGGCCCAGACGATCTTGTCGGTCAAAGGCTCGCTGGCCAGAAAGAATACTTTTTTGTGTTTGGCAAAGTCGGTAATGGCCAGGCCGATATTGGACAGGAAGGTCCCGGTCAGCACATCCACTTTTTCACGCGAGATCAATTCCTCGGCCGCACGTACCGCATCGCCGGGATTGGAGTTGTCATCCTTGATGATCAATTGCAGCTGCTTGCCGTGAATCCCCCCGGCCTGATTGATCTGCTCAACCGCCAGTTCCATCCCGTTTCGATAGGGCCCCAAAAACGCGGGCTGGGATTTATAGCTGTTCAGCTCCCCGATCTTGATCACCCCCTCGGCGGCAGCGGTGGCCCCCAAGGTTTGCAACATCATCGTTCCTGCCAGTGCTACCCCTGCAAATGTCTTGTTCATTGTCTTCTCCGTGGGCTTGTGAGGCGAAACACGACTCAGCAACTTGTCTTGTTTTAGTGATTTAAAGTGTACACATGGTATTTTTTGGAGTAAATCGGCCAAGACCTAGGGATATACCCTTGAACACTTTAAACATAAAACACAACAAACCAGGCAGAAAGCCGTTACAGCAAGGAGATCAAGAAGAAATGAGCACAAAAAGTAGATAGCCTGAAAAGAAGATAATTACCGATATACAGTGACTACACTTAATAAGCCCAAAGATTAAAACGCAACCACCCCGCCTGGTTCCTGCACGCGCCGAATCATGGTTTTCATAAACTGCTCCATCATATCCGGCAAAGGGGAAGCAAACGGCTAAAAACGCTAGAAAGGCTTATGAGCTACTGCTCTGGAGTCACCGCGCCAAAGTGGCAATCAGCCACTGCGAGTCTCGTGAACTTTCTGCCCCGCCGAGGGTAAATCGTATAACTGAGGGGTGCGCGTTGGGTTGAAGTCCTGCCATTGGCCATCACTCCAATTGCCGTTGGCCCATTCAATCGCGTAGCCCCCATTGCGCTGCAATTCGCGCACTAGTACCGCTTCCTCGGCCGACCCCAGACGCGCCGCCAACATGACGCCCGAAACACGATTTAAAGGCTCTTTTTCAGGCTTATGGCCACCCAGCTTCACGATCCCGCCCACCATGGCACCGATGTAAGCCCCCAAAGCCGCAAAGGCAAGCAACAGCAGCTGAGGCCAGCTTGTCATGCTCAATAGCCACCAGCCCAGGGCGATCCCCAAGACGGCCCCTAGAACGACACCCAGGATGGCACCCAAACCACCTCCTCGGGCAGCCTTGTCCAAAGTTCTGTCACCTCCAATCGGATACTGCGCATGCTGACCTCCTAGTTTAAGGTAGAAAATCTGCAGATCCTGACTTTCCAAGCCCAGCCCCTGCAGGACTCGCGCAGCTTGTTGGGCCTGATCAAACGTATCGAATTCCGCCGCAATAATGCGTTCCATAACAAGGCTCCCCAATAAATGTGTTCACCAAAGAACCAGCAAGTTTCGTTCCCAAACCCCGCTTCTACTGGGGAAATCCTCTAGAAGGTTTCACCTGGAAATATCAATGCCTAAAGAATTTTGACGTTATATTCTCAAGAGATAAAAAAACGTAGCCTTCCAGGCTATTCTTTTGGAGACAAGATTTTGACTTTTCCCCGTCGCTTTCCATCCCGACTGACTCTTGGCGTGTTGACCACCAGCGTCTTGCTGGCCGCCTGTGCCAGCGCCCCCTTAAGTGAGCGCAGCGTCACCATCAAGCGCGACAGCTACGGCACTCCTCATATCTATGCCGACAGCACTTATGGCCTGTTCTATGGCTATGCCTATGCCGTGGCTACAGACCGTCTATACCAGATGGAAATTGCCAAGCGCTCTGGCTGGGGAACCGTGGCAGAAGTTCTGGGACCGGACTTCCTGGAGCTGGATAAAGTCACTCACAATAATATCGATCCGGACTCTATCCGCAAACAATTGGCCGCTCTGTCCAAAGAGGACCGCGCCATGTTCGAGGGCTATGCCGCTGGTTTCACCCAACGCGTTCGCGAGGTGAAAGCCCAGCGCGACACCTTGATGCCCAAGGAGTTTCTGGATAAAGGGTTTGAGCCTTCTGAGTGGCAGCCTGAAGACATTGCTATGGTCTGGGTGGGCCTGATTCTGAACCGCTTCTTTGCTGGCACGGCCGAAGTGGCCAACCTGAGTCTGCTGGAAACCCTGAAAGCAGACCAGGGCGCGGAACGTGGCGAACAACTTTACAAACAACTACGCTGGCTGAACGACCCGACTGCCCCCACCATTATTCCGCAGCCTGACGCCAAGGCAGCGCTAGCCGATTTGCCTACGCATTTGCAGGCTCTGTCCGCACAAGCGGCGCAGGACTACCTGCACAAGCAAGCCGTGGCCTTGGGCCCCACCGTGGCCGCAGGCACACCTACTGCCAGCAATGCCTGGTTGCTGGGCCCCGAAAAGACAAGCCACGGTCATGCCGTGCTGTACAACGGCCCGCAACAAGGCTGGTACACCCCGTCCATTACCTATAGCGTCGGCCTGCACGGTGCCGGCTACGACCTGACCGGCAGCACGGCCGTTGCTCTGCCCGCTATTTTGTTCGGCACCAATGGCCAGATTGCCTGGGGCTCCACCGTGGGTTCACTGGACACCAATGACGTCTACCAATTGCGCTTGAAAGACGGTGACCCGCATAGTTACTGGTACAACAATGCCTGGCACCCCATGGAGCACAAGCAGGTACGCATCAAGGTGCGTGGTCAGGACGATGTGACGCTGGACGTTTACCGCGCAGCTCAAGGTTATGTCAGCAGTTGGGACAAAAAGAACAACACCGCCTACGCCAACCGTCGCACCTGGGAAGGCCGGGAAATTGAAACCTTGCTGGGCTGGGCCCATGCGGCCAAGGCCAAGAACTGGGATCAATTCATGGCTCAGGCCTCGCGCGTCAGCGCTTCCATTACCTGGTTCTATGCCGACACCCAGAACAATATCGGTGCGGCAGCCTTGGGCCTCTTGCCCAAGCGCCCAGCCAATCAGGCGATCCAGTTCCCTGCAGCGGGCGACGGCAGTATGGAATGGCAAGGCTTCCTGAGCTTTGATCACAACCCCAAAGTGCTGAACCCGCAGCAAGGCTATATCGCCAGCTGGAACAACAAGGCCTACGGTGCCTTGCTGGCAGACAACTCCAACTTCTCCTATGTGGACCGTGTGCAGGAACTGCTGGCACCGCTACAGGCCAAGCAGCGCCTGAGTGACGAAGAAATCTGGGGCATTGACTCCCTGGGTGCCCGCTCTGATCTGAATGCCCGCTACTTCGCCCCCATCATCCAGGAAGCTGCCAAGCTGCCACGTGCCAGTGCACTGGCACGTCAGGCTGCCGAACAACTGAAAGGCTGGGACTACAAGCTGCACGTGGCCAGCAATGGCAAACAGTACGAAGGCAGCGCCCCAGCCGTGATGCAGGCCTGGATGCAAGCCGCAGTGCCCGTATTCCTGAAAGGTCGTTTGCCTGACAGCGTCTACAACACCTACACACAAAGCCTGTACCCAGCCATGGATGATCCGCGCAGTGCCCAGCCCGCTGCGGCCGCCAAGCTGATCTGGAATGCCATTCAGGGCCCGGCTGCTGGTGTGCCACAAACAATTGATTTCCTGCAAGGTCGCCCGGCCCAGGAACTGGTGCTGGACGCACTGGAGCAAGCTGCTGCCTCGCTACAGAAATCACAGGGTGCACAAGCCCAGCAATGGCGTGCTCCAGCCGTATCCATGCTGTTCGCCGCACGCAATGCGATTGGGGTGCCTTGGTCTGACCCTGCGCACGAGCGCCGCATCATGCCTTATCTGAACACCGGCAGCGCCCGATTCCAGTATGTGCTGGACCCCACCGGCGTGCGCATGTGCTCGGTTATGGCTCCCGGTCAAAGCGGTTTCATCAATCCTGAAGGCGAAGCCAGCGCCCATCACTCGGATCAGTTGGAGATGTTTGCTGCCTTCAAGTGCAAGAGCGATGCCATCAGCGCTCAGGACATCGACAAGGCCAGCCAGGATAGCCAAACCCTGCGCTACTAAGCCGTCAATAGAAAACGGGGCCTGGAGCGGTACACGCTCCAGGCCCCGTTTCCTTGTGCTTCACCCGGCAGGCTTAATCCCTCGCTACCACCTGGTTACGACCAGCGCGCTTGGCTTGATACAAGCGCTGGTCAGCCTGCATCAGGACATCCTCAATCACCTGACCGGGCTGACACACCGCCAAACCCATACTGGCCGTAATCTGAAAAGCCTCGCGGTCGTGGTTATAAAAGGTTTGTGCCTGTACCTGGCTCAAAAGCAGATCGGCAAAACTCAAGGCCTGTGCATCACTACGTCCGGCCAGAATCAGCACAAACTCCTCGCCACCATAACGGGCCGCCAGATCATCCGGCCCCAGCTGCGCCTTGAATAAAGAGGCAGTACGCGTCAGCACGTCATCCCCTACCGAGTGACCGTGGGTATCGTTGATCTGCTTGAAATGATCCAGATCCACCATCAGCACATGCAGCCTTTCATGCACTGGTCCCTGTCCCAACTGACGGCTAATCGCGCCCCGGTTCAACAAGCCGGTCAAGGTATCGTGTGTGGCTTGCCGATATAAACGCAGCAAAAGTCCCAGGTGGAAATAATTGGCTGTTAAAGCGACGACCAGCAAGGCTGTCAAAAGCCAAAGATCCTGTAAACCTTTCATGCTTAGCCAGGTTCCCGAACTGACACTGGCCAAAACCTGCAAAGCAATTAACGCGCCCCCCACCAAGGCTGATTCCAGCAAAGTGAAAGGAAAAATGCTTAAGGTGGCCACCAGCAGGAAAGGAATAAAGCCATACCCCAGTACAACGTACTGGCCGGCCCCGGAGAGGGTCAGCAGCATATAAGCGTAAAAAGAGGCCGGCAAAATAAAGACCAGGCCGCTTAAAACATAAATGCGGGTAATGCGCTGGTGGCCATTGAAAGCCAGCCATACGCACAAGATCAATCCCCCCAGGCTTAAAACCCGTATCGCCATCAAATGCGCGGGCCAGCTGGGCAAGACCAGCCAGTCCATCAAAGTCCAAAGGGGGGTCAGCAAAGCAAATAACAAGCCGACCAGAATGACACGGCTGCGCAAATACTCCATTCGGGCATGAATGAAGTCACGAGAATGATATTTCCCGCTCAGTGTGTCGCGCACCGAGCTAATACTGATCGCTTGCAAGTTTTTCCAGCCTTCCAGAATTGTTCCCATCAATCAATTCGCTAAGAAGAAACAAAGTAACATAACGGCAATTTTTAGTTACATGAGTTTGAAAAACAAGCTGTCAGTTCTTTCAGGGTCAGCCCGCGCTGACCCCGACTTACAATCACACCACTTGAGGTTGCTTACTCATCCAGCTAATTACCTCTTCCAACATCGGTTCGCCCGAATCCTGCGGGCGCCACAACAGACCCAGTTGACCATGCAAGCGCGGGTCGCTCCAGTCCAGGTTCAAGATACACAGCTCCGGGTAGACCGGCACCATGCTGCGTGTCATGGGCACTAAAAAGTCGCTATTGACCGCCACACGGGCATTGGTATGTGCGTAGGCGGACTCAATGGCGCAGGTGGGATACGGCAGGCCCTTGGCATCCAGACCCAGTTCAAAACTGCGCCGCATCGGGCTGTTTCGTGGTGGCAAGATCCAGGGATACTCCAACGTCTGCTCCCAGGTCACTTCATCTTGCTGTGCCAAAGGATGCTTGCGGCAAGCCGCTACCCCCAAAGGCACCATACCCAAAGGCAAATACGCCATCGCCGGGTTACGGCCTGCTTCATCCACACGGCCAATGACCAGATCCAGTTCGCCCTGTTCCAGATTACGACTCAAAATATCCAGCGTGCCTTCTTGAATACGGATATGGCATTGTGGATCGCGCTCGTGCAAATACACCAGCAACTGCGGCAAATAAACCGCAGCCACCATAGGCGAAATACCCAAAGTAAATTGCTGGCGAAAACCCTGCCTGTATTGCTCCAGGGTTGCATTCATGCGGTCAAGGCGATTCAACACCCCCTGGGCCTGGGAAACTAGCGCCAGGGCGGCTGGCAAAGGCTCAATGCCGCGAGCATGACGCTCGAACAAGGGCATGCCTATATTGTCTTCAAAATCCTTGAGCCATTTTGACAAGGCAGGCTGAGTCATATTGGACTGCCGGGCCACATCGCTCATGCTTTTTTCTTCGCACAAACGAATTAAAACCTGCAGATGCTTCAAGCGAATGCGTTCACTCCAGCTCATGACTTACCTATATGAAAGAGGTATATATACCTGCAAGTTATTCAATTTAACATTATGGCTACTGCTTCCATAATGGGGATACCCAAAGCTACAAAATAGGCACTTCATGTCTCAGTCAGTACCCAATTTTTTATTGATCATTGCGGATCAACTCCGCGCAGACCATTTGGCTTGTTACGGCAATAAAGAAGTTAAAACGCCCAATCTGGATGCGTTAGCCGCTCGCGGTTGGAGTGCTGACCGATTTTACGTCGCCACCCCCATCTGTATGCCCAACCGTGCGTCCTTGATGACAGGTCGCATGCCCTCGGTGCACGGCGCCCGTCACAATGGTGTGCCCCTGCCACTGGATTCCAGCACCTTTGTCGATGTACTGCGCCAGGCAGGCTGGAGCACAGCCTTGGTCGGCAAGGCGCACCTGCAAAATATAACGGATACGCCCCCGCTCTACCCACGGCCGGATGATCCTCCAACCAAGGGAGAAGCTCGCCCTCCTCTGCCTACCAACGATTACGGCCAGGAATGTGGCCAATGGTGGCGCGATCGCGCCGATCACGGTGTTCAGCTACCTTTTTACGGCTACGAGCACGTGGACCTGGCCATTGATCACGGCGATCAGGTCTGGGGCGACTATGGCCGCTGGCTGCAGGATGAACATCCTGAAATCGCCGCCCTGTCCGGCCCTGAAAACGCCATCCCGACTCCGGACTACGAGTTAAGCCGCATTGGCCAAGCCTGGCGTACCCGTGTGCCAGAAGAGTACAGCACCACGGCCTGGATTGGTGAACGGACCCGCGCTGTGCTGGACAAATATGCCCAGGAACAACAGCCCTTCTTTATTCAGTGCTCCTTCCCGGACCCGCATCATCCCTTCACTCCGCACGGTCAGTACTGGGATATGTACAAGCCTGAAGAGGTCAGCCTGCCCGACTCCTTCCACCTGGGCCCGCATCCCCTGCCTGCCCATCTGCAATTGCTGCATCAACTGCGCGATGAAGGCAAAGCCATCAAGCACACTCCTACGCTGTTTGCCTGTTCCGAGCGCGAGGCCCGCGAGGCGATTGCGCTGAACTACGGTTCCATCACGCATATTGATGCCGAGATCGGGCGCATTCTGGACCATCTGGAGCGCACTAATCAGGCGGAAAACACCATCGTCATTTTCATGAGTGATCATGGCGACTTCATGGGCGACCATCAATTGATGCTGAAGGGCCCTGTGCATTATCAAAGCATTATTCGCAGCCCCTTTATCTGGTTTGACCCCAAGGATGCGAAAACTCAAGGCACAAGTGAGGCGGTCTGCTCTACCATTGACGTCGCGCCTACAGTGCTGGAGCGTGCCGGCCAATTGCCCTACAACGGCATCCAGGGTCGCTCCTTGCTGAAAGTGATGCACAAGGAGCCTGTGGAATGGCGCAAAGGCGTACTGATCGAAGAAGAAAACCAGCGCAAGCTGTTCAATACGCCTATTCGCACCAAGCTGCGTTCGCTGGTCACGCAGCAGCACCGTCTGAGCCTGTATGAAGGCGGTCAAATTGGCGAGCTGTACGATCTGCAAGCCGATCCGCCGGAACAACATAATTTGTGGAATGAACCTGACGCGCAAGCGTTAAAAACAACGCTTTTGTGTCAATTGATCGATACCATGATGGCTCACAGCGAAACCAGTCCCTTGCCTTTGGCGATAGCGTGAGCTGAACACTGTTAATTACCCCTATCTGGAGACATCTATGCCCACCCTTTCCTTGCTGCGCAAAGTAAGTATTTGTGCGCTGATCTTACCTTTGGCTACACCAGTCCATAGTGCCGAGGTGGCCACCATTGTGGTCAGTTCCGTGGCAGGAGGCCCGCTAGATGTCCTGGGTCGCATGTTGGCCCGCGAAGCCACTGAAACCACCGGCCAGACGATTGTGGTGGAGAACCGGGCGGGTGCAGCCGGTACGATTGCTGCAGAGGCAGTGGGCCGGGCCAAGCCGGATGGCAATACCTTGCTGCTGACACTGGATACGGTTGCGACAGCCAACCCGCATATTTACGTCAACAGCAAGTTCAAGATCGGGGAGTCCCTGGATCTGGTGTCTTTGCTGGGTACTTTTGACCAGGTTCTGGTGGTTCCCAGCAAGACCGGCATCACAACACCTGCCGAGTTTCTGGAGCGCGCCCGCGCCAAGCCCATGAATTACGGCTCGGCCGGTATGGGTTCGCCTGGGCATTTGATGATGTCGGCCTTGACGCAAGATAGCGGTATCAAGCTGGATCACATTCCGTATCGCAGCAATAGCGCTGTGGTCAATGATATGTATGGCGAGCGTCTGGACAGCGGCTTTCTGACGATTGCCGGTGTCTTGGGTCCGATCAAGGAAGGTTTGCTGACTCCCTTGGCGACTTCTGGCGGCAAGCGCAATCCTTTACTGCCTGAGGTTCCTACTTTGGCCGAAGCAAAGCTGCCTGGATTGGAAAACTTTAACGAGAGCTTCTCGTATCTGGTTTTCACCACCAAGGGTTCGCCTCCAGAGAAGATCAAGGCATGGAACGATTTGCTCAGCGATATCGTGAAGCGTCCGTCCACCGCCGAGACTTTGCGGATGCTGGATATTCAAGCCTATGACTCATCCAAGGTTTCTCCAGCCCAATGGGTGCAGCAGCGTAACGCTCGCTGGGAACAGATTGTGCGGGATAACAATATTCGCTCTGATCAGTAATTGTTGGAATTACAGCCCCTGGTTTCAGGGGCTGTTTTTTTTGAGGCTGTATAGGTTCGAGGGGATTACTGAGAGCAGGCTTTCTTCGTGAGTTGCTTTGGGGTAAGGACTCAACGGTTGGTGAGGAGGCTGCTCGTACAAAGAAGGGAGCAGGAGCAGGGAGCCGGTTAGTGCAGGTGTAGTGGTGTTCGGGCTGAGCACTTGCCGGTGCTACGCACCGGTGCCCTTGTCAGTTTGGGAATCCGGGCGCCCTGTGAACTCGCGGGGTACTTGGTCCCCCGGACCAAGTACAAACGCCCCGCTCAAACAGCACAGGGCTTGCATCCCGAATTCCCAAACTGACCGCGGCAAGTACTCTGAATCGCCCGAACACCACTACACCTGCACCAACCGGCAGACTCACATTGCTCTGCTCCCTTCTTTTCAAGAGCCCAACTGAATGGCTCAATGCGATATGAGGTTTGCTGCTTTTACGCCCTGTTTATAGTGCGAAAGCAATAGTGCCAGAAGAGCCCCAACAACAACAACAACAACAACAACAACAACAACAACAACAACAACAACAACAACAACAACAACAACAACAACAACA
>NZ_JBKQGX010000031.1:0-23379 GCF_050487245.1 Alcaligenes sp. Me129 | reverse complement strand
ATCGGAACCTTCTCTTTGCCCCCAATGGTTTGGGACTCTAACAGCAACTGAGGTTCCAACTATTCTGACAGCGGGGGAGGGTAAGAGGCGGGAACATAATTGACCGAAGAGTAAAATTCATGTTCAATAGGTAAAACGATCTTCCAATAAGTCGAAAATTGGTGAGAAAAGTGCTCCGGAAAGCCCGGCAGCATATGGCACGCATTGATCACTACAACAAGGCGCCGCAAGGCTCCATTCAAGGAGATATGATGTCCGATACTTCCGCAGTCTTCCTGAGCGAACAGGAAGTCATGATCCGCGATTCCGCCAGAAAGGTGGCCAACGAAGTCGTCGCAACGACCGCGGCCGCGCGCGATCAGTCGCAAGCTTGGCCACATGACGAGCTGAAATCTGTGGGTGAACTCGGCTTTATGGGTATGTTGGTGCCAGACGAGTATGGCGGGTCGGGCGCAAGCTTTGTCGAATACTGTCTGGCCATTGAAGAGTTCGCGGCGGCGGATGCTGGATTTGCGACTATCGTTCATGTCCACAACAGTCTGGGTCTGACGCTGATGTGGTCGGCTAGCGAAGAACAGAAGCGTAAATACTTGCCAAAGCTTGCCAGCGGTGAGCACATTGGCGCCTTCTTGCTTACCGAGCCTCACGCCGGATCCGACACCGCGGCATTTCGCACCTCCGCGCGACGAGATGGCACTGAATACGTCCTGAACGGCAGCAAGCAATTCATTTCGAACGGCAGCGAGGCAGGCTTGGCGATCGTGCTTGCGGTCACCGATCCAACCGCCGGCAAGCGCGGAAAAAGCTTGTTCCTAGTCGACCCGAAGCAGCCCGGATACGAGGTCGCACGTGTCGAAAGTAAATATGGTCAACACACCGCACATCTCGCGCAGATCGAATTGAAGGATTGTCGCGTCCCAGCCGGAAATCTCATTGGTGCCGAAGGCGCAGGCTATCAGCAAACGATGGCATTACTGTCGCACGGCCGTGTCGCCATTGCGGCGCAGGCCGTTGGGGTCGCTCGTGCCGCGCTGGAGGCGGCCTTGCGGTACGCCAAGGACCGGGAAGCGTATGGCGCCCCGATCATCAACTTGCAGGCGGTCAGCTTCGACTTGGCAGACATGGCGATGCATGTAGAGATTGCCCATCAGTATGTGTTGCATGCCGCACGCTTGGTCGATGCGAACGTTCCATGCGCGAAGGAAGCGTCGATGGCGAAGCTGTTCGCTAGCGAGATGGCGGAGAAGGTGTGCTCTACCGCGCTACAACTCCATGGTGGGTACGGCTACCTCAAAGATTTCCCGGTCGAACGCTATTGCCGGGACGTCCGTGTCTGCAAGATCTATGAAGGCACGAGCCATATTCAGAAGCTCATCATTGCGCGTAGTCTGGCCTAGGAATAACGCCGGGCGGATGTAATAAGGCCGGCGTATCGTGAGGAGTCCGCCATGAACACTGAAGACGAAGGTAGCACAGCTGCCAAGCTTGGCCTGACATATCCGTGCGGAGAGGTTCCAGAGGCGGGAACCGCCAGGGAAATCGCGCAGGGGGTGCAGTGGATACGCATGCCCCTGCCGTTCCAACTCGACCATATCAACATGTGGGCAATCCGTGATGGGGCCGGCTGGTCGCTGGTGGATACCGGCATCTGGTCGCCCGATACGGCGGCGGCTTGGCGCCGGTTGTTTTCCGGTGTGCTCGGGGATCCTGTGACGCGCGTCTTCGTCACCCATATGCATCCCGACCATATCGGCATGGCGGGCTGGCTGACCCGGAAGTTTGGCTGCAAGCTATGGATCAGTCGCCTGGAGTACCTGAGCTGTCGCGTGCTAGGCGCCGATACCGGTCGTGAAGCGCCGGAGGACGCCGTGCAATTCTATCGTCGGGCCGGCTGGAATGACGAAGACATCGAAAACTACCGTACGCGGTTCGGCGCCTTCGGCAAGATGATCTATGCTTTGCCCGACAGTTATCGGCGCCTGCGGGATGGCGAAGAGCTTTATATCGGCGGACGGCTCTGGCGCGTCGTGGTGGGCACGGGGCATTCGCCAGAGCATGTTTGCCTGTACTGCCCTGAGCTAAAGCAGCTGATCTCGGGCGACCAGATATTGCCCCGCATATCATCCAACGTCTCGGTATTTCCCACCGAGCCGGAAGCTAACCCACTCTCAGACTGGCTGGATTCGCTTGAAAAACTGAGGCGCGAAGTCCCGGACGACGTACTGGTGCTTCCTTCACATAATGAGCCGTTTCATGGCTTGCATCATCGGATCGACTCTCTTTTGCAGAGCCAGCAGCGCGCGCTCGAGCGGCTGCGGAAAGCTCTGTGCGAACCGCGGCGTGTGATCGACGTATACGGGGCACTGTTCGCCCGGGCTATCACCTCGGACCACCATTTGATGAGCATGGCGACGGGAGAAAGTTTGGCCCATCTCAACTATCTCGTAGCCCGAGGTGAAGCTTCGGTGCGAATCGGAGACGACGGCTGCGCCTGGTATCAGATGACCGCCGCCTAACAGCGATTCGCTAAGTACCGCTCTTGCGATCTACCACTAGTACGGTTTCCGCCGCCAGGGCATCGGCCGCTAGCCATTCGAAGTGATCGGGCTTGAGCCGGGACAGGGTCTGGAATTCCTGGGCCACCGTCTGCGCCAACGAATCCTGTCGTGCCGAGGGTTCGACCGCCAGGCGTAGTGTGACTTCCTCGCGGTTGCCGGGGCAGGTGATCACCGCCTGAGCGGCGCGCACTCCAGGAATGCGGATGGCCAACTCCTCCAGTTGCCGAGGATAAATGAAAATTTCCCTGGCCTTGACCGCCTGCCCGACCCGGCCCTGTATTTGGCCGATCCTGCTAACACATCCGTCATCACCGGTTTCGAGGGCGCAAGCGACGTCGCCGGTGCCGAAGCGAATCAGTGGCCAACCGGGCGAAAGCGTGGTAACGACGATTTGGCCCGGCGTGCCCGCAGCGACTGGCAAGCCGGTGACTGGGTCGCAAATCTGCACCAGACGGTCTTCGTGGATTGCATAACCTTCTTGGCCCTTCTGTTCGTAGCCAATCAATCCAAAATCGCCGGTGGCGTAGGTGGAGAAGGTTCGCATGCCATAGCGCTCCTCGAGGCGGCGGCGCTTGCCCATCCAATCTCCCATCTCGCCGCCCAGTAGAGCAGAGCGCACTTTCCAAGCTCGCGGCAGCTCGTGACCGAGGCCCTCCAGTGTCTCGACCAAGGTCATGAAAAAAGCGGTGGAAGCGCAGATGCAGGTGACACCCAAGTCGAGCACAATCTTCGCCTGCAATTCGGCGCCGCCAGTCCCGGCAGGAATGACGGTGGCGCCGCAGGCGACAATGCCCCGGTCAAGCAGAAGGCCGGCGGGAACGAGGTGATAGGACCAGGTGTTCAGAACGCGGTCGCCCGGCCCTACACCGGCAGCCTGAAACACCCGTGCAAAACCATGTCCATCCCGGTCGGAGCGCAGGTGCGGTTCGTTCAGGGGGCCGGGCGAGACAAAGATGTGCGCGATATCCTCTTCCCGAGCGGCGAGGAACCCGCCGAACGGCGGATGTGATTGCTGAAGCGCTAGCAGTTCGTCCTTGCTGGTGACCGGCAGACGTGTCAGATCCTGGGCGGTGCGCAGGTCGGCTGGCGTCATCCCGGCTCTTTCATAGATTGCCCGTATGGCCGGTGCCATCTGCCAAGCGGTTTCCTGCGTGGCACGCAGGCGGGCGAAGCGGTCGAGGGGTGTCATGGTCTCTCTCCTCACAAACAGGCGTTCCTAGCGACCGGTGAACACCGGCGCTCTTTTCTCGTTGAATGCGGCCAGGCCTTCCTTCATGTCCGCGCTATGGGCATGCACCTCGGAAGCCAGCAGTTCTAGCCGCAAGGCCGATTCGATCGGCTGGGCCAGTCCATCATCAACCAGTGCCTTCATTCGGCGCAAGCCAAGAGGGCTCTTCCGGGCTAACGTGGCGACCAGCTCGCCGGTAGCGGAAAGCAGCTCCGCATCTTCCACCACCTTGTTTACCAGGCCGGCGGCCAGCAATTCCTCGGCCGGCAGGAATTCTCCCGTATAGAGCAGATACTTCGCACGACTCGGTCCTATCTTTCGCGGCAGTCGTACCGATCCGCCGCCGCCCGGAAGCAAGCCGTAGTTGGCGTGCGCGTCGCCCAGCTTGGCCGAGCGGGCCGCGATGACCAAATCACAGCACAGTACCAGCTCGAGGCCGCCGGCTAGCGCCAAGCCGTTGATTGCGGCAATGACCGGCATCGGAAAGCTCTCCACGCGGTTCATGAGGGCCAGTACCTCGCTCAGGAAGTGCCGTGTTCCATTGTCGGTGTCGCCGACCTGGCTTTGCACGTACTTCAAATCGGCGCCGGCGCAAAAAGCGCGTCCATTGCCGGTCAGTACCACGGCACGTACGCCGTCAGTGTTCTGCGCCTGATCCAAGGCTCGGGAAATTCCGGCCAGCACCCGTGGCGTCAATGAGTTCATTGCTTCAGGACGGTTTAGGGTAATCCACATGGCGCCGTCGCGCACCTCGGAAATGATCTCTTCCTCATTCATGGGCTGTCTCCTCTGGTTTGGATTGAGTGTCTTATCTTGAACTATTTTCTTCCAATTGGAAAGTCAAATAATTATGTGGTAATTTATCTTACCAGTCGGTAGAATCAAAACTCGAATTCTCTACCGTGCTGTGGAGTTCACAAGTTCGGATCGGTGGCTTTTTTGTTTCGCATGAGAGGAAAGCAATGATTCTCCCGCTTGAAGGCATACGTATTCTTACCCTGGCCGAACAGTATCCCGGGCCGTTCGCCACTCTGGTGGCTGCCGATCTCGGCGCCGAGGTAATCATCGTTGAACGAAGCTCCGGAGACCCGGCGCGCCAATATCCTGGCTTTCACGCGTCACTGAACCGGAACAAGAAGTCGGTGGTGCTGGATCTGAAGACGGAACAGGGCAAGGAAAGTCTGCGTAGTCTGATACGTGACGCCGACGTCCTGATGGAGGGATATCGGCCCGGGACTATGGCTCGCCTCGGATTCGATTACGCCGCCACAGCCACAATCAATCCACGCATTGTCTATCTGTCGATCTCGGGATTCGGGCAAACCGGCCCTTACCGCGATCGGCCGGCACACGACTTGTCATATCAGGCGCTGGCCGGCCTCCTGTCTCGCCAGGCGAAAACCGGCCGAATCGAAGCACCGCCGGACCTTGCAATCGGCGACCTGTCATCCGCAATATTCGCATTGACCGGCATGCTGTCGGCCCTGCTGCGCCGCGAGCGCACCGGCCAGGGTGCATATATTGACGTTTCCATGACTGACTGCTTGGTTTCATTGATGACCGCCATGCTGGCGCCGCGCATGAACGGCATGAATGAGGGTTTCGTCAACGATGAGCCAGGTTACGGCACGTTCGAATGCGCGGATGGAAAGTTACTGACGCTGTCAATCGCGCATGAGGACTGGTTCTGGCAACCGCTGTGCCCGCTGTTGGGTATGGACGACGTGGCCGCGTTGCGGCATCCAGAGCGCGTCGCCGAGCAGACCGTATTGCGAGCGCGAATCACAGCCGCTTTGAAGCACCGATCGCGAGAAGAATGGGGCGCCGAGCTAGACCGGGCCGGCATTCCGTGGGGAGCGGTCAATTCCCTGGAGGAAGTGGTCGCCGACGAGCATTTCCGGCATCGCGGCATGTTCAGGCAAGTGGCGCGTAACGACGGCGGTTCTTCTTGGCACGTGGCACAGCCGTTGGTATTCGGAGGCTTCCACCCGGGGCCGCTGACCGACGTTTCTCCCTTGGGCGCGGACACGGATGCCGTGCTGGCCAATCACAAAAGATAACTCATAAGTTAATACTAATTACCCGTTAGGTATGTTATTTACTCTGCGGTAAAAAATGTGTATGGTGTCTGCAAGGCCGTTGTGCAGACAAAGAAAACAATCTGGATGATGGAGGAGTGACACATGGAACAGATTTATGTGGTGGGCGTTGGCATGACGCCGTTTGGACGCCACCTGGATGTCAGCATGAAGGCCCTGACCCGACAGGCGGTCGAAGCGGCGTTGGCCGATGCGGGACTTGGCAAGGAGGCGCTGGAAGCGGCTTTTTTCGCCAATGCGTCGCAGGGCCACATGGAAGGCCAACACATGATTCGCGGTCAGGTGGCACTGCGCGCGATGGGGTTGGGTGGCATCCCGGTTGTCAACGTAGAGAATGCTTGCGCCAGCGGAAGCAGCGCTTTCACTCTTGCGGTTAACCACCTGCGCGCCGGAGCCGCCGATGTGGCGCTGGCAGTCGGCACTGAAAAGATGTACTCAGCGGACCGCGACCGCATGTTCTCGGTGTTTGACAGCGCCTGGGACGTGCACGAGGCCGAGCAGATCCGCGAGCGCTTGCTGCAACTTGGTGCGGGTGTCGCGGTCCCAGAGGGGAGCGTCTCGTCCAAGCCGTACAGCGTTTTCATGGATGTGTATGCTGCGTTCTCCCGCGCGCACATGAAGCGCTTTGGCACAACGCAAAGACAGCTTGCCGCGGTGTCAGCTAAGAATCACGCTCACTCCGTTCACAACCCTCTCTCGCAATATCGCAATTCATATACGACCGACGAGGTTCTGGCGGCCCCTCCAATTACCTATCCGCTGACCTTGCCGATGTGCTCGCCGATTTCCGACGGATCTGCCGCCGCCGTCGTTTGCACCGCAGCGGGCCTCAAGCGCTGGAATATCGACCCGTCGCGCGCGATCCGTGTACTGGCCTCGATCGTCCATACCGGGTCAGACCGTGAGGATGCCGAATACCGCAATCACTGCACCGCCCTGGCTGCGCGCCGCGCATACGAGCTGGCCGGCGTGGGGCCGCGCGACATCTCGGTGGCCGAAGTTCATGACGCCACCGCGATGGGAGAAATCATTCAGATCGAGAATCTCGGTTTCTGCGAGTTCGGTGAAGGCGGCCCATTTTCGGAGCGCGGTGAAACCAGCATTGGCGGTCGGATTCCGGTCAATCCCTCCGGCGGCCTGGAGTCCAAGGGACACCCTGTAGGCGCCACCGGTATCGCCCAGGTGCATGAGTTGGTGACCCAGTTACGCAACGAGGCCGGCGTCCGGCAGGTGGCCGGCGCGCGACTGGCGCTGGCTGAAAACGGTGGTGGGCTTCAGGGCATCGAAGAGGCGGTCGCCTGCGTCACCATCCTGGGTCGCTAAAACATCAATCGCAAGCTGCAAGTTGGCGCAGACCGGCGACGCAGCTTGGACGAGGAGACGAAAATTGCGTTTAGCAGATTATTTCGACGCGGCCGCGGCGAACTTTCCGCGCCATGAAGCCTTCGTGGATGGGCGAACACGCCTAGTCTACAAAGAGGCACAGGCAATGGTGCACGCCACGGCGCACGCTCTGACCCGTGAGCCGGGGCTACGCGACGGTGCTCATATCGCGATCTATGCGCCCAACGATTACCGCATAAGTTTGCTACAGACTGCGGTCAACCGGGCGGACATGGTATGGGTCGCATTGCATACGCGAAATTCACCCGCCACCAATCTGGCGATGCTGGGATACGCCGACTGCGACCTGATTTTTTTCCATAGCAGCTTCGAGCATCTTGTGCCGTCCTGGAAGGCTGACCTGTCGCAAGTGCAGCGCTTCATCTGCATCGATCGGCCGTCCGAGCACGGGGAGTTCCTGGACACCTGGATTGCCGCACATCGCGAGCCGTACGTCGCTATGCCGGAAGACCCCCAGCGAGCGACGGTACTACAGCCGACCGGTGGCACGACTGGCCCGTCAAAGGGTGCGCTACATTCCCACCGCTCGCTGGAAATGACCCTGATTTCCATCTTCGATATGCTGAAGATTGACTCGGGCTCTCGTATTCTGGCCGTCGCGCCTCTGACGCATGCCGCCGCCATGATCACCTTGGCCGGCGCCGCCCGCGGCGCTTGCACGGTGGTGCTGCCCGGCTTCGACGCGCAAGCGGTTCTGGCCACGATCGAGCGCGAGCGCATCACCCATCTATTCATGCCGCCTACCGTCGTGTACGCCCTGCTCGCGACGCCGCAAGTCGCGATGACGGACCTAAGCCCGCTACGTTGCCTGGCAGTCGGCGCCGCCCCGATTGCGCCGGAAAAGCTGAAGGAAGCGGTGCGGGTGTTCGGGCCAGTGATTTATGAGGTGTACGGCCAGAGTGAATGTCTGTTTCCGGTAGTGGCCAAGCAGCCGGAGGACTACATCCGTGCAGACGGCAGCTTCGATGAGGAGGCGCTACGCTCAGCCGGGCGCGCCGTTCCCTATGCCCGCGTCGAAATCATGGACGACGACGGCAAGCTGCTCGCTCCCGGCGAAAAGGGCGAGATTGTGGTGCGATCTTCGATGGTGATGAAGGGCTATTACAAGAAGCCGGAGGAAACGGCAGAAGTGTCTGGATTCGGCTGGCATCACACCACTGACGTCGGCATCAAGGATGCGCGCGGGCTAATCACCATTGTCGACCGCAAGAAAGACATGATCGTCAGTGGAGGGTTCAACGTCTTTCCGAGCGAGATCGAAGCGGTGATCAACACTCATCCTGCTGTTTTGGACTGCGCCGTTGTCGGCGTGCCCGACGAGAAATGGGGTGAGGCGGTGAAGGCGGTAATCCAGCTGAAACCTGGCCATCAGGCTAGCGGCGATGAACTCATTTCTCTCTGCAAGCGCGAGCTCGGCAGCGTCAAAACACCGAAAAGCATTGAATTCTGGGACGAACTGCCACGCAGCGCTGTCGGCAAAGTGCTCAAGCGCGACATACGGGAAAAGTACTGGCAGGGCCAGTGGCGCTCAGTGTAACTGATCGAGCGCCACTTCAATAGGAAAGGCGCGCCCGACCCGAGAGGCCGTTTCATAGACATTTACTTCAGACAAAAAGGAAATTAGTACATGAACGTCAACAACAAAGTCGCCGTCGTCACGGGAGCCGCTTCTGGCCTAGGATTGGCCACCTGCAAGGCCTTGGCCGCAGCGGGCGCCAGGGTGGTGGGCTTCGACCTGGATGCCAAGACTGTGCAGGCCGCGCTGGCTCCGGATATCAGAGGACTGGCGGTCGATGTCGCCAACGAGGCCGATATAAAGACTGGTATCGACACCGTTCTGGAGCTGCACGGCGCCATCCATATCGTGGTCAATTGCGCCGGCATCCTCGGCCCTTGCAAGACATTGTCGAAAGGCCAGATGTTCCCGACCGAATTGTGGGAACGCGTTATCGCTGTGAACCTGAGCGGCACCTTCAACATGATCCGCCATGCGGCGCTTGCCATGTCGCGCAACGAACCGGATGAGAGCGGCGACCGCGGGGTCATCGTCAACACCGCGTCCGGCGCCGCCTGGCAGGGCCAAATGGGGCAGGCTGCATACAGCGCCAGCAAGGCCGGCGTCATTGGCATGACCCTGCCTATCGCACGCGACCTGGCCGAGCATGGCATCCGCATGGTGGCGATCGCGCCAGGCCTATTCGATACCGGCATGGCGGCGGGCATGCCGCCTAAGGTGGCGGACAAGCTCATCAATAACATGGTGCTGTATCCGGCGCGCATGGGGCAGCCGGAGGAGTTCGCCGGCCTGGTGCGCCATGTCGTGGAAAACTCTTATATCAACGCCACTACCATCAGCATCGACGGCGGCGGTCGCGTCGGCACCCGTTAGCGGGGTCGCCACGCCGGAGGCGCTGGGAGGAGCGCCGGCAGAGAAGGAACTGCGGCACGTGGGCTACGCGCCGGCGCTGCGAATAAAACGACAGGAGACGAGATGAGACAAGGTATCAACGCAGCGGGGGCGGCATGAGCGCGCCCCGGGCCGCGACGCAAGGTGCGCCCGTGGTGCTGGCCGCGGAGGGAATCCGCATGGCATTCGGTGGCATCGTTGCGCTCGACAATGTGTCGGTCGAAGTCCGCGCCGACGAGCTGTTCGCCATCATCGGCCCAAATGGTGCCGGCAAGACTTCCCTGATGAATTGCCTGAGCGGATTCTATCGCCCGCAGCAGGGGCGGATACTGCTCAACCAGCAGGACATCAAAGGCAAGCCAGTCCACGAGATCGCGCGATCAGGGCTGGCCCGGACGTTCCAGGGTACACACATTTTTTCCGGCATGAGCGTGGTGGACAACATCATGGTGGGCCGCCACATCCACATGCGCGCCACATTGCCCGAAGCGTTTTTCTATTTCAACCGCACCCAGCGCGAAGAGTTCGCGCATCGCGAAATCGTCGAAGAAATCATCGAGCTGCTGGAAATTCAGTCGATCCGGCACCAGCCGGTTGGAAGCCTGGGTTACGGCTTGCGCAAGCGGGTCGATCTTGGTCGCGCCCTGGCGCAGGAACCGAAGATCTTGCTGATGGACGAGCCGATGGCGGGCATGAACTCGGAAGAGAAGGAGGACCTCGCCCGCTTCATCCTCGATGTGCGGGAGGCAAAGCGCATTCCAGTCGTGCTGGTCGAACACGACATGGGTGTCGTCATGGATCTGGCCGATCGCATCGCGGTGCTCGATTTCGGCCGCAAGATCGCGGATGGTACGCCCGCCGAGATCCAGGTCGATCCGGCGGTCTTGAAGGCCTATCTTGGCGACGGAGGAAAATGATGTTACCCATGTCAACGCTTCCGCAACTGCTCCAGCAGCATGCGGACCGGACGCCGGAGCGCCTGTCGCAGCGTCACAAATATCGCGGTATCTGGCGTGAGTTCAGCTTCGCCAAGGTCCAGGAAAACGTGCGCGAGCTGGCACTCGGCCTGCATCGACTCGGTATGCAGCGCGGTGAAACGATTGCCATCATCGGTGAAAACGAACCCGAGCACTTCTGGGCTGAATTCGCGGCTCAGGCACTGGGTTGCAAGGTCGTCTCACTTTACCCCGACCTGACAGCGGAGGAGGTTGCCTACGTTCTGGAAGACAGCGAAACGGTGTACCTATTCGCCCAGGACCAGGAGCAGGTCGACAAGGGCTTGGCTATCAGGGACCGTCTACCGCTCCTGCGAGGGATCGCCTATTGGGACGATACCGGCATGTGGTCCTATCGCGAGGATGTGCTGCGCACGGTGGCCGGATTGCAGGAGGAGGGCCGGCGCCTGCATCGCGAACAGCCTGAGCTGTACCGTGCCTTTTTGCAAGAGGGCAAGCCCGACGACATCGCGGTGCTTTCGTACACTTCAGGGACAACCGGCAAGCCCAAGGGCGTGATCCTGAGCCACAAGTACCTGATCGACAATGCGCAGCGCGTCATCGACGCCACCGGCGCCAAGCCGGGCATGGAATATCTCACTTATATCGCTCCAGCCTGGGCGACCGAGCAGATCATCGGCATCACGCTCGGCGTAGGCCTGCCCTTCGTGGTGAATTTTCCGGAGGGGCCGGAACAGGTGCTGAGCAATATCCGCGAACTGGCAGTGGAAGCGATGGTGTTCGCGCCGCGCCAGTGGGAAAGCCTGGCATCGACCATGCAGGCGCGCATGCTTGATGCCGGCAAGATCAGCCGCCGCGTCTACGAGTGGGGCCTAAGCGTGGGCCACGAAGTCAATGTCGCACGCCTGGAGGGGCGGCCGATCAGCACGCGAGCGCGGCTGGCATTCCCGCTGGCCGAGGCGCTAGTGCTGCGGCCGTTGCGCGATCAACTGGGTCTGACCCGCCTCCGGATTGCCGGCTGCGGTGGTTCGACCATGGCGCCGGACGTGTTTCGCATGTTCCATGCGATCGGCGTGCCTTTGCGTAACATCTACGGATCAACAGAAACCGGCCTGCTGACCATGCATCAGGGCGACTGCTACGACCTGGAAACGGTTGGGCACTGGCTGCGCGCTCATCCCGATGCCGATGCGCCGCTGGAATGGCAACTGACGAAGGAAGGCGAGTTGCAGCTCCGAGGTGGCACGCACTTCCGCGGGTACTACCGGCGTCCCGACGCCTCCGCCGAAGTGATCGTCGACGGCTGGATCTGCACCGGCGACGCGGTCACGCGCAGCGGACGCGACGAATTGGTGTTCTTGGAGCGCATGAGCGATCTACGGCGCTTGGCGTCGGGGGAAAGCTTTCCACCGCAATTCGTCGAAACGCGGCTACGCTTCAGTCCGTTCATCAAGGACATCATGACGGTCGGCGACGCCACGCGCGAGTTCGTGGTGGCACTGATCAATATCGACATGAACGTGGTGTCGCGCTGGGCCGAGGAAAAGAATCTCAGCTTTTCCACCTTCACTGACTTGTCACAAAAGCCCGAAGTGGCGGACTTGCTGCGCACCGAGATACAGCGTGTCAATTCCTTCCTGCCGGCCCATGCGCGGGTTCGCCGTTTCGCCAATTTCCCCAAGGAGCTAGACCCGGACGAGGGGGAGTTGACGCGTACGCGCAAACTGCGGCGCGAATTCCTGGAGCAGCGTTACGCCGCCGTGATTGACGGTTTGTACGCCGGGGCCGATGCGGTCGATATCAAGATCCCCGTCACTTATCAGGACGGGCGCCAAGGCAGCCTGGCCGCCCAGGTAGCCATTCACGACAGCGAGACACCCGCGCAGCGGCACGGGAAAGCTGTCGTTCAGCGGAGGGTAGCATGATTGAGTTTCTGAATTACCTGATCAACGGCGCACTGATCGGCTTGCTGTATGCGCTGATCGCCATGGGTTTCGTGGTGATTTACCGCGCTTCCAAAGTGTTCAATTTTGCCCAGGGCGAGCTGGTCGTGTTCGGTGGCTTCCTGGTCTGGTGGATGGTCATGGAGCTCGGCCTGCCGATGTGGACCGGCCTGCCCTTGGCATTTGCGGCCGCCGCCGCATTCGGCCTTCTGATCGAGCGTCTGTTTTTCTCGCGCTTAGTCGGGGAATCGGTCTTCTCGATGGTGATGGTAACCATTGGCCTGCTGATCCTGATCCGCGGCGTCATCCTGGTTGCCTTTGGTCCCCAGGTGCGGCCGTTCCCCATCGTGTTTCCCCTGGCGCCAATCATGGTCGGCGACCTGCTGATTCCGCGCTCATTGTTCTATGGGGGACTTCTGACCATCGTCATCGGTTTCAGCCTGTCCTGGTTCTTCAACAAGACACGGGCCGGCCTGCGCATGACCGCAGTGGCGGAAGACCACCAGGTCGCGATGTCGATGGGAATCTCGGTGCGGCGCTCGGTGGCATTCGCCTGGGCCCTGGGTTCAGTGCTCTCGACCTTGGGTGCGATCGTTTACTTGAGCGGGAAATCGCTCAACCTGCTGACCTCGGAAATCGGCATGGCCGCTTTGCCGGTCGCACTCTTGGCCGGCCTCGAATCGATCGGCGGTCTGTTGCTGGCGGGGTTGCTGGTCGGCATCGTCCAAGGGCTGGCCATGGCCTACCTCGATCCCTTGGTGGGCGGTGCGGTCGGTTCCGTGCTGCCGTTCGTCATCATGCTTTTAGTGCTGCTGATCAGGCCAACCGGCATGTTCGGCTGGAAGACTATCGAGAGGGTATAAATCATGGATCCAGCAGGCGTATTCGCAACCAGCTTTGCCGGGGATCAGGCGCTGATCCGCACTTCCAAGCAGCGCTGGACCCTGGTTTTGTTCGCGCTGTTCATGATGGCCATGCCGCTGCTGTTCGAGCCGCGCATCGTCGCCATCGTGACCACCATGCTCATCACCGTGGTGGTGGTGCTCGGCCTCCAGATTAACACCGGCCTGGCGGGACAGATCAACCTCGGGCAAGCCGCGTTCATGGGCGTCGGCGCCTACACCACAGCAATCCTGGCCAGCAAGGCCGGATGGCCGATCTGGGCAGCGTTGCCGGTGGGCGGCGTGGCGGCGGCCGTATTCGGCTTTATCTTCGGCATGTCGGCGGTCCGCATCAAGGGCTTCTACCTGGCCCTGACAACGATCGCGGCTCAGATTCTGTTCCATTTCCTGGTGCTCAACCTGCCCGCTTCCTGGCTCGGTGGTTCGGCCGGCATCACAGTACAGCCGGCGGAGATTCTGGGGTTCCGTTTCGATTCGGACCGCTCGATCTACTACCTCTGCTTAGCGGTGGCGGCGCTTATGCTGTTCGGGGCCTACAGCGTGGCGCGAAGCCGGCACGGACGCGCCTTTCTGGCGGTACGCGACGACGATGTCGCTTCCGGGATGATGGGCATCAACGTGGTGCGAACCAAGGCCGTGGCATTTCTGCTGGGCGCCTTTTATGCCGGCATTGGCGGTGGCTTATGGGCGTATTACGTGCGCTTCGTCGCGGTCGATCAATTCACGCTGTTTCACTCAATCTGGCTAATCGCCATGATCATCGTCGGCGGCGTCGGCTCAATCACCGGCGCCCTGATTGGTGTGCTGGTGATCAAGCTGTCGCAGGAAATCATCAGTTCGGCCGGTTCCACCATCGTGGAGCTTGTGCCGTTCCTGGGTGGTGACATCGTATTCGCCGCCATGAACATCTTCCTGGGGGCGATGATCGCCGGCTTCTTGATTTTCGAGCCGCGCGGCCTGATGCACAGATGGCAAACCATCAAGCGCTCCTACCGCTTGTGGCCATTTCCCTATTGAAGAAAATGGGAGCGGCAAGATACGCCGTCTCCCTTGTCGGTGCGTTTGTTCAATAACTATCAAGGAGATGAAAAATGGGTGCTTTCAATAAAAAATTTAACAAACGTCCGGTCCAGTCGCGTGCTTGGATGTTCGCCGCGGCTGGAGGGTTAAGCATGTTGTTTGCCGCCGCCGGAGCGCAGGCCCAGACCACCTACAACCTCGCCGGGCTGGCCGATTTCACCGGCCCCTACGCCGACATCATGAAGGACGTCACTGGCTGTCGCCGCGGGGTCGTCGACTGGTGGAACTCCGAGGTCGGGAAGGAACTGGGCGTGGCGCTGAAGATTAAGGATTACGACACCCGCTACGACGTGGCGCAGGTGGCGAGCCTGTGGCCAGGGGCCAAATCGGAATTGAATCCGATCCTGGTGTTCGGCATCGGCGGACCGGATGCCGCGGCGTTGCAGGAGCGCCTGCCTAATGACAAGGTGCCGATGATCATGGCCACCGCCGGCTACAGCTACGGCTGGAAGCCAAATCCCTGGGTTTTTAATGCGCGTCCCACCTATCCGCACGAAGCGACAGCCTTCATGGAGTGGTTCCGCAAGAAACGCGGCGGCGACGGTGCCCTGAAGCTGGGCATCATCTCCTCGGAAGCTTCGCCCGCCTACGTGGATATCCATAAGGGCATGGAGAAGTACGCCAAGGAAAACCCGAAGCTGTTGGAAGTGGTTGAAACCATCTACACCGAAGTGCAGCCGACGGACTTGACACCCCAGGTGGCACGCCTGGTGCGCAAAGGCGTGGAAGTCATCCAGATCCAGACCAACACGGCGGCGGTGGTAGCGACCCGGCGCGCACTGCAAAGCCTGGGCAAGACCAACATCCCCATCATGATGAGTGCCCATAACAGCCTGCTGGCGTCCGGCAAGGCCATCGGCGGTCTCGCGCAAATGGAAGGCAATTACGAAGCCTACGGCATGGCGATCCCGACCGAGGACAAGACCACGGCGCGCGGCTTTTATGAAAAGCTGCGCGACAAGTACAAGGTCACCGCCGGCTACAACGTTCCCTGCCTGATGGGCCTGAACCAGGCGATCGTGGCGGTGCGCACGATCGAAAACGCGGCAAAGGCGGTGGGTCCGACCAAGCTGACCGGCGAAGTCGTGCGCAAGACGCTGGTGACGACCCCGATCACAGCCGAGCAAAGCTTCGGCGTACTGCCGACGTTGACCTATTCCGAAGACGCGCCGTTTCCAACGCGCGGCCTGACGGTGAACATCGGCACGGTGCAAGGCGGCAAGTACACGATCGTGGACCAAAACGTGGCCGTTCCTGTCCTGAACAAATGGTAAGACCTGCGTGACGCGCCCCGCCCCTTGCGGGGCGCGTGAACTGCTTGGGAGAGACACTTGCTTGAATTGAATAACGTGGAAGCGCTGTACAGCGACGTCATCCTCGCCGTGAAAGGAATTTCGGCTAAGGTTCCGAAAGGGAAATGCGTAACCTTGCTAGGCGCCAACGGGGCTGGTAAAAGCACGACCCTGAAGGCCATTTCGAACCTGATCAGTTGCGAGGACGGCCGGGTTTCAGGTGGCGGCATTTCCTTCGATGGTGCGCCGCTGACCAATCAGGAGCCGGCGCACATCGTCCGGCACGGCATCGTGCATGTGGCCGAAGGTCGGCAGGTGCTGCGACACATGACGGTCGAGCAGAACCTTATCGTCGGCGGTCACATGGTGGGCGGCGCCGAGGCGCGCCGGCGCCTGGACCAGGTGTACCAGCGCATCGGCCGCCTCGCAGCTTTGCGCGGGCGTACCGCGGGCTATCTGTCGGGCGGCGAACAGCAGTTGCTGGTGATTGGCCGCGCCATGATGGCTGACCCCAAGCTGATGATGATTGACGAGCCTTCGCTAGGCCTGGCGCCGCTGATGATCGAAGAAGTGTATGCCTTGCTGGCGCAATTGAAGGCGAGCGGCCTCACGCTATTGATCGTGGAACAGAACACGCGCGTTGCGCTCGACTTGGCGGATTACGGCTACGTTATGGAAAACGGCCGCATCGTGCTTGAAGGCGCCGCCGCCTACCTAAAGGCGAACGAGGATGTGCGCGAGTTCTACCTCGGCCTCACCATGGATGGCGAACGCAAGAGTTATCGTGACATGAAGCATTACCGTCGTCGCAAGCGCTGGCTCGGCTGAGCTGGGAAACCATGGAGGAGGAAAGCATGACTGATTCGCAGGAGGAACTGGTTACCCGCTCGGACCGTGGCGCGGTGAGCTTTCTAGCCCTGAACCGGCCGCAGCGCGGCAACAGCCTGTCGGTGGCGATGATCGATGCACTGCACCGGCGCCTGCTCGAGCTGCGCTCAGAAACCGGCATCGGCGTGATCGTTCTGAGCGGTGTCGGGCAAAGAATTTTTTGCGCCGGGCACGACCTGACCGAGTTCAACGATGAAACGGACCCTGAATTCTTCAAGGCCGTTTCTGTGCGCTGCTCGGCCATGATGCAAGCGATGCGCGAGCAGCCGCAAATCGTAATCGCGCGCGTGGAAGGCGTCGCCACGGCCGCGGGCTGCCAACTGGTAGCCAGTGCCGACTTGGCGATCGCCGCCAGCGACGCCCGATTTGGCACGCCGGGCGTAAACATCGGCCTGTGGTGCCTGACACCGATGGTGGCGCTCGGGCGTGGCCTCCTGCCCAAGCACGCCATGCAAATGCTCGCCACCGGCCGTCTGCATGATGCCGAGTTTGCCTTGCGCGCTGGCCTGGTTAACCAGGTGGTGCCAGCAGCCGAGCTGGATGCAGCGGTTGCGGCACTGGCAAACGAGATTGGCAGCAAGTCCACATATACGCTGGCGCTCGGCAAGCAGGCGTTTTATCGGCAGTTGCCGATGCCGCTGGCGGATGCCTATGAGTACTGCGGTGAAGTGGTGGCACGCAACATGGCGCATGCCGACGCCAAGGAAGGCATCCGCGCCTTCGTGGAAAAGCGCGCTCCGCAGTGGATCGGCCGGCAGCCCTGAATCATCCCGAGGCGCTCGCCGCGGTAGCCGGCGCCCCTTCAATCATGGAAAAATATGATGGAAAACCTGTTTAGCCTGCACGGCAAAACGGCTCTCATCACCGGAGCCTCGAGCGGGATCGGCCAGCATGTCGCTGGCGTTTTTGCGCGTGCCGGCGCCACGGTGGTTTTGGCTGCGCGGCGCATGGATCGCATCGAGGCGGCAGTCGCCGCCTTGCGTGAGCAAGGCCACGCCGCCCATGGGATTTATCTCGATGTCACCCGGACAGAGACGATCGCGGCGGCCTTTGATCGTGCGGAGCAGCAGTGCGGAGCCCCCATCGATATCCTCTACAACAACTCGGGTGTCATCCACGTCAGCCCCTTCGTCGAGCAAAAGGAAGAGGAAATAGCGCGCATCTTCGATACCAACTTAAAGGGCGCCATGCTGGTCGCACAAGAGGCAGCACGTCGCATGCTGCCGCAGCGCGCGGGAGCAATCGTCAACATCGCCTCGGTGGCCGGCATGCGCGCTGGCGGCTGGCTCGCGAGCTATGCAGCGTCGAAGGCGGCGTTGATCCACTTGACTAAGGTGATGGCGCTCGAACTGGCGGCGAAGGGGATTCGTGTCAACGCGATTTGCCCCGGCACGATCGAGAGTGACATGCACGATGCCTTGAGCGATTTCCAAGAGGGTTTGCTCAAGCGCACACCACTGCGGCGCTTCGGCAGGCAGGACGACCTGGACGGCGTGTCTTTGTTGCTGGCGTCCGATGCAGGCCGCTACATTGTAGGTGCGGCGATACCGGTGGACGGTGGGCAGGCGCTGGCCTGGATGTGAAAAAGGGCGGGGGTGCGACTACTCAGACGGCGGATTGGTTGAACTCCTTGATCAGCGTCCTCACAATCTCGGCGGCCGGCTCGACGGTGCGCACCGTGCCCACTCCATGGCCGGCGCTCCAGATATCGCGCCAGCGCTTGCCTTCGCTTTCCTGACCAGGGATGCGAAAAATTTGGTCGTTGTCGTGCTCTGGATACAGGCCGTAGCGTTCCAAGCTGCTACGCAGGAAATTACCAGGCATGCCGGTCACCGCCGTGGTCAGGACGATGTCGTCCGCACTGCTAGCTGCCAACGTGCGTTTATAGTCTTCCGAGGCGAGACTTTCCTGGGCCGCTAGGAAACGCGTTCCCATGTAGACGCCATCAGCGCCGAGTAATTGCGCGGCCCGTATTGCCCGGCCATCCGTGATGCCCCCGGCCAGGACGACGGGGCCATCGAAAAAGCTGCGTACTTCCCGAAGAAAGGCGAAGGGATTGATCCACCCCGTGTGTCCCCCGGCGCCGGCGCACAATAGGATCAGGCCATCTACCCCCGCCTCGATGGCTCGGCGTGCGTGCTTGACCGTCGCCACGTCGCAATACACCTTGCCGCCATAGTCGTGTATTGCTCTGACTGCCGGTCCCGGGTTCCCGACGCTCGCAATGACCAGCGGTACACGATGCCGCACAAGGATGGCGAGATCGGTGTCACGCCTGCTGTTGCTTGCATGCATGATGAGATTGACTGCGTAGGGGGCCACGATTTGTTCAGGCTTTGCCGCGCGGGCAGCGGCGAGCGATGTCTCTATGTCCACGAGCCAATCTTCCAGTAATTCTGGCGTGCGGGCATTAATCGATGGGAAGGAGCCGATCACTCCAGCCTTGCAGCAGGCGGTTACTAGTTCGGGACCAGAGATGAGAAACATCGGCGCCACGATGACGGGCACGGCATGCGGTCGAGGAACATACGAGGAGCGATTGAATATCATGGATGAGCTGCCATTACTCAGTCTGTCAATGAATCCAGCGGCTGCTGACTTCCTGGGTACGCGGCAGTCATCCAAAATCTGCCTGGCATGAGCGTCAGCGTGCACTGGTATAAAATCTACTTATTAGTCAATAATATTACTATTCGGTTAGACATCCGTCCACAGCGACTTTCTAGTCTGAGCGCGACGGAAGGGTACAGGTTTCGCTCATCATTGGTGTTGATGTGGAAATGCAACTGCAACGTAGTGGAAAGCGCCTCTCGTAATAGGGCGCAGCGAGCCCGGGTCTTATAATTGAATCTTTGGTAGGGCCTTTTATCGGCAAGTAGACTGTCACCGCACAGCGACGAGGGAAAAAATGAAAAAGGTTGAAAGCATCATCGAACGCGCTGAGGCGAAGAAGGCGGGTACCAAGAGGAAGGCAATAGCGCCCAGACGATGGAACAATTTGGTCAAGAGCCAAGACGAGCAATACCAGTTGAAACGGCAGGCGGTGATCGCAGAGGCCTCGCGCGCGTTCGGACATCGTGGTTACCAGAACGTCTCGCTGGACGAGATCGCGAAAAGCCTAAATGTGACCAAGCCGGCCTTGTATCACTACTTCAAGAGTAAGCAGGAGTTGCTATACGAATGCCACAATCTCTCGATGGAGATCGGCGATATGGCGCTTGAGGAGGCGATGACAACAGGGAAAAATGGCCTCGAAAAACTTGAGAATTTTGTGTCGATATACATTCGAGACTTTGCCAGCGAACTGGGAGCTTCCGCCGTCCTTCACGAATACAGCGGGATGACACCTAAAGACCGCAAGCAGATCATGGCGCGCCGTCGGCAATTCGATCTTCGCCTGCGCGACTTAATACAGGAAGGTATAGACGACAAAACTATTGCCGAGTGCAACCCGAAACTCGCCGTATTCTGGTTCATGGGCGCGATCACCAGCATTCCACGCTGGTACAGACTCGACGGCGATCTCTCCGGCGCCGACATCGCTCAAACTTTCGTTCACTTTCTCGTGAAGGGAATTCAAGGTCAGGGGTTATTTGACGGTGGTGAGTGCAGTACCTGAATTGAGCGGACATGGAAAGAGGTGGCCGATATATGAAGAAATGGTCGAGCCGTGTCCGATATCCGGTCAGACATCCGCTGGCGCGAAGACCTCCTGAAAGGCGGCCCGGTCGAGCGCCAATCCGTGCTGGATTTATATGCGCGTGTGGACCGGTGGACCGCACCCGTTGCGGTCGCCGATGATGCGACCCTCACCTGGGCGGAACTGACCAGCCGGCGCATGGGCGAGAAGCAAGCCATCGAGTCGCTGATGCAGGCCATTGCGAACGGCGCTGTGAAAGCCGTCGCACATGCTCGAACACTGGGCGAAATGTCCTTTCTGAGGGCGGACGTGTCACGGTATTTCGGCACGCCGCTGCTCGAGGCCGGCATGTCGATTCAGCAACTGGCCAAAGCGACAGGCTGGAAATGGGAGTCCATCGCGCACTGGGTGGACGAAGGGCTGCTGGCGTCCGAGTCGATTCAACGCCGTGGCCAGCCTTGCCGGGTCGTGTTGCCGCATCAGTTGCTGGCGTTCCGCCAGAGCTATATCCCGCTGGCAGACCTGGCTCGCTCCATGGGTACAAAGTCGTCAGCGCTGTCTCGCTTGCTGCCCGGCGTCGAACTGGTCGGTGCGAAACAGTTGCCAGATGGTGCCATGCGCGGCGGACTGATTCGAATCGCCGACCTCGGCCGGCTGGCGGTTATCGGCGCGAGAGCCGGACATGACCTGTTCGTGCCCGCGCCGTAGTTCCTTGTCCAGCAGGAGGCGGCCATGACGAATGAACATGCTATGCCGGAAGATTTCCTGCGGGAGACGCAGGCGGGCGCGCTTGCAGGCTCGCGTCCGAAACTGCTGCTGCGCAAAGTTGGCAATAAGTACTTTGCTGGTTTGACGCCTGATGAGTTGTACCAGCAGTATGCCGCGGGCAAAGACCTGGCGCAACAGCTTGCGGTCTACACCCAGCGCAAAATTGACACCAAAGGAGGGGGCTTCGATGAGGGCTTGCGCCGGGTCGAGTTGGGCGTCGAGAACAAGGTTCGCTCCGGCGCGTGGGATTTCTCTGCCGCAGAGAGTTCGTGGCGCATGTCACGCACACGGCAAATTCTGAAGGATGCAGACTTCCGCGCTGCCGGCGAGCCAAGCGATTAGCGGATTCTGGATTGACTGGCAGAAACCGTTGCTCTAACTTCGACCATCAATCTGCTCAAGCTGACTCGAACTACGACCCGCGCGAGAAAGCGCTTACACTAAGCGAGAAAAGGCGCGGTTGTTTTGAGTTTCGAATAAATGATGGTGCGGACAAACCGGGGAGGAAAATGATGTCATCAGACAATCGCATCGACTTGGACGTCGCACTTCGCAAGCTCCATGAACTCGCACTGGCAGACGGCGACCTAGGTTATGAATACTGGGACCAAGTCGGCCAGTTGCTTAGGCGGGCCGCTAGCATGCAGTCGCAAATCGACTCGCTGTCCCGGGAACTTGAAATGTGTCGGGCGCAGCAGGACAAATGGCCAACCGCTGCAACCCATACGAATCCCGTCCAGTAGAGAAGGGGGAGCGTGCTAAGGGGCATTTGGAAGAGGGAATCATGAACGAAGAAACATTCAACCTGAGTCTGCGCAAATTTCTGAAGATGGTGGGCGTCAGCTCCCAGAACGAAATCGAGAAAGCGGTCGCCAGCGCGCTGGCCGAGAAGGCCATAACCGGGAATGAAAAGCTCCCTGCCACGATGACGCTTGAGATTGCCGGCGTCAAATTGAATGTGACATTCGAGGGCACTATCGCTCTGGAGTAGACAGGGAGTGTCCGTGACGGCGCGCCCAGTAGGTAGGTGTGCTGAAAAACCATGAGCCACGGGGCAAGCCGTTGGCCACCATGATTTCCACCCACACTGTGGCACTCCGATAAGCCCATAACAGGCTCTAGTGTTCAGACATAGCACGCAGTAATCCGCTACTTTTCAGACAAAACAAGCGGTAATCAACTACTTTTCAGACATTTTTACCCAGCATCGCTGGGTAATCGAGTGCTTTTCAGACATCGAGGGTAGGTTTACGCTGTCAAGGCGTCCTTGGTCAATCTGTCCAAAATTCCGAGTTACCAGGCTGGGGCGGAATCTGAGGTGGGAGGAGCGGCCGCCCGGGCAGAAAAAGCCACATGTCTGTGTTGTACGTGTGCCACCACCAGCAACGGGCCAGAAGCGCCTGCTCGTGCCCGCCGCTGGTTTACGGACCAACCCCGTGCGCTATGCCGCTTGACGCAAGTCTGCTGCCGGCTCGACAATCATCGGTCATGATCCCACGGCCTTCTTCTTGCACGCGCTTACTCGTCATCACGGCGGCAGCATTCTTCAGTCTTGCCTTACCTGCGCATGCACAGGCCACGTCAACGGAGCCCGGGCTTCGCCTGACTTCCGCTCGGACGACGGCTTCCGAGGCCGCCGCGGCGCAAACGCCAGGCCCTGCGGCGCGCCACAGCGCACCCACGGGGGCCCAGGCCGCCACGCTGCGTGCGATCGGCGGGTCAGGGTCACTCACGCAGGAGCTGCGCTACCGCGTGAAGTCGCCGCAAGTGCGCGAGTTGCAGGTGCGGTTGCGGCTTGCCAAATACCTTGCGCTGTACGATGTCGACGACCGCTTCGGCATGCTCACGCGAGAGGCGGTGCTGAAGTTTCAACGCGACAACGGATTCCGCGCCACCGGCATGGTCGACCAGCAGACCTGGGACACGCTGCTACTGCGCTCGCGCGTGCCGACCGAAGCCGAGCTGAACAACACCGACGTCGGTTCTTGGTTCACGGCGCCGGAGCAGACCGGTTATATGAGGGAGTTGCAGCACCGGCTGCGCCAGGTGGGGCTGTACCAAGGCGCGGTCGACGGCACATTCAACGACACCACCCGGCGGGCGATCGAAGCTTGGCGCGTCCGCATGGGCTTGCCCGCGGCGTCTGTCAAGGCAGTTGGAACCTGATTCATGCGGCCTCTAATACTGGATCGGTGTCTTGCTCATGTTGATCCG
>NZ_JBKQGX010000030.1:0-28221 GCF_050487245.1 Alcaligenes sp. Me129 | reverse complement strand
GTGCAAACACTGCTGGTTGCTGGCGCCGTGACCAGCGGTTGCGTGCGTTCCAGCGTGGTCGATGCGATGCAACTGGGCTTCCGCCCCCTGGTGGTATCGGATTGTGTGGGTGACCGTGCGATTGGCCCTCACGAGGCTAACCTGTTCGATATGCGTCAGAAGTACGCCACCGTGGCAACACGTGAAGAGGCGATGACGTTGATTGGTCTTTAACGCTATTCAATTTTTTTGAGCTTTTGAAAAGAGCGACGTGTTTCATCATGGTCTGGATGGGCGTCCGTGCTTGATGGATATGAGTCGTCGTTAACAAGTCTGTGTTGATAGCCTTGTGATTGAGTATCGATGGCCTGCCGCTTGGGGGCGGGCTATCGTACCTGTGCCCCTGGGAGCCGTATGGCTCTCGGGGGCTTTTTTATGTCTGCTAGCGTTGTGGGTTTGCAAGGATTTCGGTGTCAGGGCTTTCTTCTGGACGTGCCGTTTGGGCTTTGCGTAAGAGGGGTGGATAGTTTTCTTGTGAGGCCCGTGTGCGGCTTGTCTTGGCGGGTCCCTTGCCCACGCTGCGCGTGGGTTCCCTTGTCAGAGTACCGGGGCGGGCGGGTCGTGAACTCGGAGCGCGGTTTGTCCCCCGGACAAACCGCAAGCGTGCTCCTCAAACAGCACGACCCTTGCATCCCACCCCGGCACTCTGCCCGCGGCAAGGGCCCTGACTCGCCCGCCAAGCCGCACACGGGCCTCACAAGAAAACAAGCAACATTGTTTAAAGCCCAAACGGCACTGGCAGAGGTGGGATGAAAGTAAGGGCCCAGATTGGATGGGTGGAGAACGGAAGGGAGGGGGGCTGAAGAGCAGAACGATAGGTGCTTAGGAAATACAGAAGAGCAAGGCACGAGGCCCTGTTTGTTCAAAGAGTCCGTAAGAGATTGGTAGATAAAAAGCCATTGTGAGCCGTTCAGTCGGCCTGCTGGGGTGTCAGGGCGGATCAGAGTACTTGCCGCGGGCAGGAGATAGCGTAGGGGTGCAAGCATCCTGCTGTTTGAACCCGACGCTTGTACTTGGTCCGGGGGACCAAGTACCGGGTGAGTTCAGGATGCGCCCGTAGCTATCTCCTGACAAGGGCACCGGTGCGCAGCACCGGCAAGTGCTCAGCCCGGACACCCCAGCAGGCCGACTGAATGGCGTTTTCACAGAGACCTTTTATCCCCGATCCTGACTAAGCTGAATGCCCTCCAAACCTGAGCTACCAGCCCTAAAGCCTCATATCTCTGACGTTGCGCCAGGCATCAGCCCTTTGCCCCAATAAATAAGCAAAAAAAAGCACCCCTCAACAAAGAAGGGTGCTCAAAGGAATCAGAAGACCTTCTGACTCAAGTGGCTCGGAAACAGCACACAAAAAACAGTTTTAAAACCAGAAGCAAACCCCGGGCCTTAGACCGGGAACACCAGATCGTTCGCCAGGATGGACGTATCAAAAATCACCTGACGCTCCTTGAGCATCAACCGACCCTCCACACGCGTGAACGTATCGAAATAATTACCCACCAGATGCACCGTGGAAGGCCCTTCCACCAAGGTCTGCATCAGCATGAAATTGCCCTCGGCCTCAATATCGCCATTATCCTCCTCGCTGATCACGCGCACATCCGTGACCAGATGCAGCATGTAGCGCGGGGCATACATCTGCGTGCGGGCAATGGCCACCGCACGATCGTGCATCATGTCGCGCCCTTCGGCATAGACCAGACCTACCGGCAAATTCAGATCCGCGTTCTCGCGAGAAGTGACTCGGTAAACCGCGTCCTCCACAAAAAACATGGGCCAGTCCTCAACATTGCCACGATCCAAAGTGGCACAGTACTCGGCATTGAAAAGCTCAATTTCCGCCTTCAAGGCCAAAGCGCGCTCAACAGAAACCTGGGCGGGTTTGAAAGAAAAATCCATTTTCATAAGTCAGCTCGTCTTACAGATCCATCACTTGGCGGTAGTACTGGTACATGGAGCGAATAGCCGCTTCCGAGATCAGCGTATTGGACGTACCCAGCTTGCTTTCATCCAGCTTGATGATGTTCACCTCGCTGCTGGAACGACGTACCCCCTCCTGCACAAACTTCATGGCCTCGTTGTCTTCCAGACCCAGGAAACCGGCAGGGCCCATCAGGTTGCCCTGACGCAGACGGTGACGAGTCATCTCCTCGGTATCGTCCTCATAGCCAAACATGGTCCATTGCATGATCAGACTGTTGGGGCCATTGGGCACGATCTGACGCACACCCAAGGTGTTCATCTCGCGCTGAACAATCAGGTTGGGCCAGATCGTCTGCATGGTCACCGACCACGGCGAATCAAACTCCTTGACGTAGTCCAGAAAACGCTCATCGCGCAAACGCATATCGTCCACAAAGGAACGCATTTCCTTCTTGTTGTCCTCACTGACCTCGGCGTACTTGTCCTCGGACTTGGCCGAAGCCATATAGCCATGACGACCATGCACAGGGTCCACATACATCTGCGACTTGTTGCCCGCTACCAGCAGACCGAACACCACCAGGAAAGAGTGCAGCAAGGTCGCGTGGTAAGGATCTTTCAGGTTCTCGTGGTACATCTTCCAGTTGCAAGGCAACTCGTTACGGTAGTAACCCAGAATCTTCAGCTTCTTGCCGGGAAACACCGCCTCGAAATCCTTCAGAATTTCAGGCGTCAGGTATTCCGTAATAGGCTCGACCTTGTCGCTGTAGGACGCAAAAATGACGCCGTTGTGCGTGGTCACATGCAGCTTTTTCAGACCATGCTCGGAGTTCTTGAAGCTGCGCGGCATGCCGCCTTCTTTATTCGCACCGCGCTTGAAAGGAATCCCTTGCAGATCACCCTTCAGGCTGTAAGACCACTGGTGATACGGGCACACAAATTCATTGGTATTGCCCTGATTGTGGCGGCAGAACTCGGCACCACGGTGTGCACAGCGGTTTTCAAATACGTTGATACTGCCATCTTCCGCACGAGCGACGACCACTGGCGTGGAACCCACATACGAGCGCTTGTAGTCGCCCGAATCGGGAATTTCCGCCTCCAGGGCCACAAAGTTCCAGGTGTCACCATGGAAAATGCGTTCCATCTCGCGGTTGTAAATGTCGTTGCTGGTGTAGACCCAGTCCGGAATGGTGTTGAGCACGTCCTCGGGCCAGGTGCATTCCTCGACAGGGCGGTCTTTGGACCCGACCGTCTGGCCTATCACCGTTTGCGTCTGATACATGGGGTTCTCCTCTGATAACTCTTTAATGATTCGTGATGACGAGGCGGCGCAGGCCGCTTCTCTTTCTTAGACTTGGGCTGTACGAGCCGCTTCTTTCACGTACTGGCGCAGCTTGGTGGCCGGGTCCAGCACGATGGCCGGGTCCACAGGCAAGTTCTGTTCCATGACGCTGCGCAAAGTGCGTAGATCCGCGCCGGCATTGACGCCAATTGCGTGTCGCAAATGCTGGCCTTCAAATGCCAGCAACATGAAGCTGATGGCATCGCCCTGGCTGTCCATGACGCCGCGTACCTGATAGTTCAGATCCGGGCTGCCTTGGCCCAGCATTTGAATGTTGCAACCGAGCACATCCGTCCAGAACCAACTGACAGGTGCAGCAGGAGCATCCTGCCCGGCAATGGCGTGGGCCACCTGACGGGCTTGCTCGTTGGCGTTCTGCCAGGATTCGGTGCGCGTGCGCACGGCGGTATCGGGGCAGATCTGTGTGGCGCAATCGCCAGCGGCATAAATGCCCGCCACACTGGTGCGGCCCTGGCGATCCACAATAATCCCGGCCGTCATATCGTCTACCGCGATACCACTGGCCCGCGCCAAGGCGGAGTTCGCGCTCAGACCGGCGGCCACAATGGCCAGATCGCCATTCAGGATCTGACCATCATTTAGTTCCAGCTGAACGGGGTGCTCGTTTTCTGCCGCAAAGTGGGCCTGACGCACACCCTGACCCAAGCGCACGGTGATGCCTTGCGACTCGAAGCGCTCCAGCAACCATTGCGACAGCAGGGCAGGGGCGTTGCGGGCCAGCAGACGTTCATTCGCTTCAATGATGGTGACCTGTGCGCCAGTTTCACTGGCAGTTGAAGCCAGTTCCAGACCCATGAAACCGCCACCAATCACCAGGGCGCGCAAACCGGGTTGCAGACGAGCTTGCAGGCTCAGGGCATCGTCCAGCGTGCGCAGATACAGGGCGTTGGCCTGGCTGGCGGGCAGCAGAGCCAGTTCGCGGGCCGCGCCGCCTGTGGCCAGCACCGCGTGGTCAAAGCTCCTGGTCTGGCCATTGCTCAGGCTGGCCTGACGCGTGGCGCAATCCAGAGACTGCACGCTGGTGCCCAACAAGAGTTCAATATTCTGTTCTTGATAGAACTCGGCTTTTTGCAAAAACACGCTGTCAGTGGTCGCGCTGGACTTGAGCACGTCTTTGGACAGGGGCGGGCGTTCGTAGGGAAGGTGAGTTTCATCCCCTACCAAGGTGATGCTGCCGCTAAAGCCCAGGCTGCGCAGTTCGCGCGCCAGCACCGAAGCCGCTTGGCCAGCGCCGATGATCAGTACGGAAGTGTGGTGTGCCATGATGTTGCAGGTCTCGTCAGCAGAAAAAAGCTCAGGCCTGACTGAAGTCGGCCAGAATATCGTTGCCTTCAATGCGCAGCGGATAGACCTTGATGTCCACCGTGGCAGGGGCGTTCATCGCCTTGCCGGTGCGCAAACAGAACTTGGCCTGATGCAAAGGGCATTCCACGCAACCGTCCTCCAGATAGCCGTCGGACAGCAGGGCATATTGGTGGGTACAGACGTTGTCGGTCAGGTGGAACTCGTCATCCAGTTTGTGCAGGGCCAGTTTCTTGCCTTCCCACTCGATTGCCAGGGACTCTTCGTTGTCGATGGCATCAGTTTCGGAAATTTTTATCCAGTTCAAAGTTGTCTCCGGGTTGTGCTTTCAATTAGTCAGTATACTGTATAAATTATAAAATCAAATATCGTTTTTATAAGGGATTGCGCTAGTTGAGGCTTAAGCTATTGATGATGCTTTCCTTTATCTCATCAAGGACATGCGTCAGTAGTTTCCCTGCTTGACCAAAAATTAATTAATCAGCACACTTACTATTATCGAAGCGGTGAATGTCAATTTCATAGTGTGCTGACACTGCTTGGAACGTCCGTCTGGCCCCTCGGGGGGGACGGTTTGGCAAGGTTCGGGCAGTTGCTGTCGGGGCTGCAAGCCAGACTGGCGGGCAAACTACCCAGACCCCTATCGAGCAAGGGGTGTAAATACATTAAAAAATACAAAGAGGTGAGTGATGGAGCGTCGTAGTTTTCTGCTGAAATCGGCAACGGTAGCGGGTGCGGGTTTGGCAGCCGTAGCCGCCCCTGCAATTGCGCAGAACAGCCCCACCGTACGCTGGCGCATGTCTACCGGCTGGCCCAAAAGCCTGGACACCATTTATGGTTCGGCCGAAGCGTTGTGCAAACGTGTCAGCGAACTGACTGAAGGCAAGTTCGAAATCCGCGCTTTCCCCGGTGGCGAGCTGGTGCCTTATGCCCAGAACATGGATGCCATCAGCAACGGTACGGTCGAGTGCAACCACGTGCTCAGTACCGCTTTTGTGGGCAAGAACACCGCCGTAACGTTTGATACCGGCTTGTCCTTTGGCATGAACGCCCGTCAGCACAATTCCTGGGTGCACTTTGGTGGTGGCCTGAAATTGCTGCGCGAAATGTACAGCCAGTACAACATCGTGAACTTTGTAGCCGGTAATGTGGGCGTGCAAATGGGCGGCTGGTTCCGCAAGGAAATCAAGGATCTGGACAGCCTGCAAGGCCTGAAAATGCGTATCGGTGGCATCGGCGGCATGGTGCTGTCCAAACTGGGCGCCGTGCCCCAGCAGATTCCTCCTAGCGATATTTACTCCTCGCTGGAAAAAGGCACGATCGACGCGGCCGAGTGGATTGGCCCTTACGACGACGAAAAGCTGGGCTTGAACAAAGTCGCTCCTTTTTACTATTCCCCCGGCTGGTTCGAGGGCAGTGCGTCCTTGACCACCATGGTCAATAAAGATGCCTGGGAAGCCTTGCCAGCCAACTTCAAAGCAGCATTCGAGACGGCCTGTAATGAGCAGACCATGCTCAGCCTGGCCAAGTACGATGCCTTGAACCCCGGCGCTCTGCGCAAGCTGGTGGCCGATGGGGCCAAGCTGCGTTACTTCCCCAAGGACGTCATGAAGGCCGCTTACGACAAGTCCCAGGAACTGTGGAAGGAACTGTCGGATAGCAACGCCGATTTTGCCAAGATTTATCCAAGCTGGAAGGCCTTCCAGGAGCAGGAGGCCAGTTGGTTCCGGGTTGCTGAAAGCGCCCTGGACAACTTCACCTTCAGCGAGTTGGGCAAGCGCAGTTAAGCAGCACATTCTTAAGGTAGTGAAATGAGTCAGCACAGTCACCCGTCAAGCCTGGGTGGCCAAGGAGTGGGTGCGCGTATTCTTCGCAAGGAGGATGCGCGCCATCTCAATGGCCGGGGCAACTTCATCGGAAACATGACCATGCCAGGGCTGCAGGAAGTCGCCTTCCTGCGCAGCCCCATGGCGCATGCCCGAATCCGTCAGATCAATATTGAAGACAGCGCACGTGCGCAGGTTATTACCCGCGCCGATATGCCGGACTGTCTGGATATTTACGCCGCTTCCACTTTGCCCAGTTACCAGGCCTCCAGCATGCCGCCGCTGGCCTCGGGCAGTGTGCGTTATGTGGGCGAGCCGGTTGCCATGGCCTTTGGTGAAAGCCGCGCCGTGGCCGAGGACGTTCTGGAGGAGATTGAAGCGCTGTACGACGAGCTGCCGGTTTACGGCAGTGTGCCGGCCTCGCTGGCCGCGCAGGGTGATCTGCTGCATGAGGGCTGGCAGGATAATGTGTTTGTGACACTGCGCTCGGACGTGGCCTTTGAAGAGCATGCCGCCCGTGCCGATCGCGTGATCGAGCACTCGGTCAGCCTGTCGCGTCAGTGCATGTTGCCGATGGAAGGCAAGGCCGTTCTGGCCTATTGGGATTTCCAGGCCGATCAACTGGTGGTGTATTGCGGCAGTCAGATCCCGCATATGCACCGCACTGGCATTGCCCAGTTCCTGGGGATGGATCAGGCGCAGGTTCGTGTGATTTCCCCCGATGTGGGCGGCGCTTTTGGTTATAAATGCGTGCTGCATCAGGAAGAGCTGTGCGTGGCCTGGTTGGCCAAGACCTTCCGCAAGCCCTTTCGTTTCATGGAAGACCGCCGTGAGCACTTGATTGCTGGCGCCAATACCCGTGAACACCAATACCGCCTGAAAGCACACATCAGCAATGAAGGCCGCCTGCTGGCGCTGGATGCTGAAATTGATATTGATGGTGGCGCTTACTCGGTCTGGCCCTTTACCGTGGGTTTGGAAGTAGGCCAGGCCCTGGGCAACTTGCCCGGTCCTTACGATTTTCGTGGCTACCGCTGCCGCACACGCGGTGTGGGCACCAACAAACCAGGCTTCATGCCGTACCGTGGCGTAGCCCGTACGGGTGTCTGCCTGGCCATTGAACAGGTGATGGATCAGATCGCCCTGGCGGTCGGCAAGCCCTCCTGGGAAATTCGCTTGATGAACCTGGTGCAAGGCGAGCAAATGCCTTACGTCAACGTGGCCAACAAGCACTACGACTCGGGCAACTATCCAGAAAGCCTGCGCCGCGCTCTGGCTGCGGTGGATGTGGAGGCTGTGCTGGCTCGTCAGGCCAAGGGTGAGCCCGATGGTCGCCTGATTGGTCTGGGTGTGGCTTCTTATACCGAGCAGTCCGCACACGGTACGTCCGTGTTCGCCAGTTGGGGCACTGCGGTGATTCCGGGTTTTGATCAGGCTTTTGTACGCATGACCCCGGACGGTGGGCTGGAAGTGCGTGTGGGTGTGCACTCGCACGGCCAGGGTATGGAAACCTCGTTTGCCCAGATCGCCAGCGAAATTCTGGGTATTCCCGTGGCCAAGATCAAAGTGGTGCACGGCGATACGGGCCGCACGCCATTCTCTACCGGCACGTATGCCTCGCGCTCCCTGGTGATGTCTGGCGGTGCAGTGTCCAAGGCCTGTAAAGAGCTGCTGCCGCGCGTGCGCAAGATTGCCGCGCATATGCTGAAAGCCGATGTGGACAGCATGCAGCATCAAGGCGATATGTTCAGTGCCGAGGGTCGTCAAATCAGCATCGCCCAAGTGGCGGATGCCTGGTACATCAATCCGCAGCATTTGCCCGAGGACGTGGACCCGCAAGGTCTGGAGCTATCCGTAGGCTACAAACCCAAAGTCGATACCGGCAGCTTCACCTACGCCAGCAATGCCGTGGTGGTGGCTGTTGATCCAAAGACTGGCGGGGTGGAAGTGCTCAAGTACGTGGTGGTGGAAGATTGCGGCGTCATGATCAACCCCATGATTGTGGAAGGCCAGACCATAGGCGGGATTGCCCAGGGGATCGGCACCGCCTTGTACGAAGAAATGCCTTACGACGAGTTTGCTCAGCCGCTGGCATCGACCCTGGCAGACTACGTCATGCCCGGTGCCTGCGAGGTGCCCAATATTCATATCGAACACATGGAAAGCCCATCGCCCAATACCGAGTTTGGTGCCAAGGGCATGGGCGAGGGCGGAGCGATTGCCCCTCCTGCCGCCATCATGTCCGCCATTAATAATGCCTTGCGCTCTACGGGAGCACAGGTCTCGCACACGCCCGTGACACCGCATCGACTGCTAAGCGCCATTCGCGCTGCAGCACAGCCCGCCAATCAGCAAGATAAACAGCCCGTGTCGGAGGTTCAGGCATGAAGGCCGCCAAGTTTGAGTATGAACAGGCCCAGAGCCTGAAACAGATCCAGGACGCTTATGGCAGCGACCCTTCCGCCGTGCGCTTGATGGGTGGCAGCCAGTCCCTGGGCCCCATGTTGAATCTGCGTCTGGTGCGCCCTGCTCGAGTGCTGGATGTGTCGGCAGTGCCCGAGCTGCGACAGGTAACGGCCAATAAAGGGCAAGTGCGTATCGGCGCTGCTGTGACTCACGCCCAGATTGAAGATGGCATTCACGAACTGCTGCGCGGCCACATGATGCAGAAAGTGGCAGGCCGCATTGCTTACAGGGGTGTGCGTAATCGCGGCACCTTGGGTGGCAGCCTGGCCCATGCGGACCCGGCGGCAGACTGGGTGCTGACCTGTGCCGCCCTGGGCGCACGCATCAATGTGCGTGGAACCCAAGGCAGCCGTACGGTTCCCATGAGCGAATTCATGCTGGCTGCCTACACCACGGTGCTGGAAGCCGGTGAGTTCATCGAGTCTGTGGATGTACCTGAAGTGTCCGGTTCGGCCCGTTGGGGTTATTACAAATTTACCCGCAAAGTGGGCGAGTTTGCTGATGCCAGCTGCGCCTGTTATTTCGACCCGGCCACGCGCACGGCGCGCGTAGTGATTGGAGCCATGGAAGGCGCTCCGCGCTCTTTGCCCGAACTGGCCGTGAACGTGGCTGCACAAGGGGCCGCCGTCCTGGAAGGGGACACGATTGCAGCGGCCTTGCAGTCGTATCTGGCACAACGGGATGAAGCTCATCAGGTGCTGTTCCGTACGGTAGTAGAGCGCAGCCTGAAGCAAGCGCTGGGTGTGAAAGGTTAAGACATGGCAGAAATCTCGATTCAAGTTAACGGCCGTCAGCAAAAGCATGAGGCCGAACCGCGCACCCATCTGGGTGATTTCATCCGCGAGAAAAGCCGTTTGACCGGCACCAACCTGAGCTGTGAACACGGTGTGTGCGGCGCATGTACGGTGTTGGTGGATGGCCGTCCAGTGCGCTCCTGCATCACTTTTGCCGGTGCTTGTGATGGCCACGAAGTCACCACCGTGGAAGGCTACGATGACGATCCGATCATGAGCCGTCTGCGTACGGCTTTCTCGGAAAAACACGCCTTGCAATGCGGCTTCTGTACGCCTGGCATGTTGGCGACCAGCCGCGACATCGTGCTGCGTTTGCCCGATGCAGACGAAGCCCGTGTGCGTATTGAGTTGTCCGGCAATATTTGTCGCTGCACCGGCTATCAAGGCATTACAGCCGCCATTCTGTCCGTGCTGCAAGCCCTGCGCGATCAGCCCGATGCCCAGGTAGAAGCCTTGCGCGCTGCCGTGGTGCAGAACGTGCAGCAAGACTGGAACCAAAACGGCTTTACGACTTTTGAAGCGGTACAGGAAGAAGTGCAGACGCCCGCTCCGGTGGCCGCTGCTGCACCTGCCGCGTCCGGCAGTGCCGACAAGGGCAAGGGCCAGGCTATTCAAGGTGGTTTTGATGCCCGTTTCCCGGCCGATCAGGTTTGGGCTTTCATGAAGGATTTGCCCAAAGTGGCGGGCTGTCTGCCCGGCGCGATTATCGAGTCCCAGGAAGGGACCACGGTACAGGGCAAGATCGCCATCAAATTTGGCCCCATGTCGGCTGCCTTCAAGGGTAATGCCACGTTGGAAGAGGATAACGAACGCCGTGCTGCCGTGCTGCGCGGTGAGGGCGTGGACTCCTTGAGCCAATCGCGTGCCCGTGGCGATGTCAGCTTTCAGGTCAATCCGGATGGCGAAGCGCGCAGCCGCGTGGAAGTGGAGCTGGTGTATTCGCTGCAAGGGCCACTGGCGCAGTTTTCGCGCTCCGGGCTGGTTCAGGATTTCGTGCGCCGCATGATTGCGGAGTTCGGCAAGAACGTGAACCTGCGCCTGGAAAAACCGCTGGCCGAAGGCGAAGAGCCGGTGGTGGCCGAGTTCAATCCGGTCAAGATGTTCTTCAGCATTTTGTGGGACCGCTTCAAGGGACTTTTCCGGCGCTCATAAGCGCATAGACGACGCAAGACGATAAATAAAACGGGGGTAAGGAGATGACGGAGCGTAAAGCTTTGGGGGGACGTGTGCGCCTCGCAATCGGGGCCACCTTCTTGTTGAGCACCTGGGGGGCGGCAGCCGAGCCCTTGAATGTAAAGCTGGACTGGACCCCTTGGGCCGTCCATGCACCGTTTCATCTGGCCGTGGAAAAGGGCTGGTTCAAGCAGGCTGGCCTGGATGTACGGCTGGAAGATGGCAACGGTTCTGTCACGGCGGTGCAGATCGTGGGTGGCAGTGATCGCTTTGATGTGGGCCAGGCAGCGCTGGCCTCCATGGTGATTGCACGCAGCAAAGGCTTGCCAGTCAAAGGGCTGGCCACCTTTGCCACGTCCAGCGATATCGGCGTGTTGGTGCCCAAGGATTCGGGTATTAGCGGGCCGGAGGGTTTGAAGGGACGCAAGATCGCCTATACCGCCGGTTCTCTGGAAGCGCCTTTTGTCGATGCGTTTCTGGCGGCGGGCGGCTTGCGTCGCAGCGATGTGGATCTGCTGAGTGTGGATGCGGCTGGCAAGGCAGCGACCTATGCGGTGGGGCGGGCCGATGCCGTGATCTCCACCATTCCATTTGTACTGGCTTCGGTGTCGCGTCAGCGCGCCTCCAATGCCATTCCTTTCGCCCAGCACGGCCTGGATATGGTCAGCTTTGGCCTGTTCACCAGCGAAGCCAAGCTAGCCAGCCGGGGACAGGAGCTGGCGACTTTCTCCAATGTGGTGGCCAAGTCCTGGAACTACATTTACAGCGGTCACGAACAAGAAGCGGTGGATGCGATTGTGGCGCAACGCCCCAATGCGCGTTTGGACAAAGCCATTTTGCTGGACCAGCTGAACATTCTTAAAACCTACTTTGGCCCGGCTGTGGAGCAAGGCAGTATCGGCGTGAACCAGCCTGCGGACTGGGACAAGACAGTTGCCACGCTGGAACGGGTAGAGCTGATTCCTGCCGGTCAGAAGGCCACGGACTATTACCAGTCCGGCGTGGTCACCCCGCAATCCCTGAGCAGTCTGGAGCTGAAGTAATGGCGGCGCGGGTACTTTCTCAAGATGTGCGCAAGCGCTTTGAGGGCGCGCGTGATGTGCTGGCGCTGGACGGCATCAATGTCGATATTCAACCTGGCCAGTTCATCAGCATTCTGGGCCCCAGCGGCTGCGGGAAAAGCACCTTCCTGCGTTGCGTGGCCGGGCTGGAAAACATCAGCAGCGGCTCCCTGACGGTAGACCAGCAACCCGTCAGCGGCCCGCCCGACCAGGTGGGCATGGTGTTCCAGCGCGATGCCTTGCTGGAGTGGCGCAGCATACGCGACAACATTCTTTTGCCTTTGGAGTTTGCCGGCAAGCGCACGGCCGATTATCTGGACAAGGTGGATCAATTGCTGGCCTTGACCGGCCTGTCTCAGTTTGCCGACAGCTATCCACGCCAGTTGTCTGGAGGCATGCGCCAGCGGGCCTCCATTTGCCGTGCTTTGGTGGATGATCCGCGCCTGCTGCTGATGGATGAGCCTTTCGGTGCGCTGGATGCACTGACGCGCGACAACATGAACGCCGAATTGCAGCGCATCTGGATGAAAACGGGCAACACCACCTTGTTTGTGACGCACGGCATTGCCGAAGCCGTTTTCCTGGGCGATACCGTGCTGGTGTTCTCGTCTCGTCCAGGCCGCATTCTGGAGCAGATCAAGATCGACTTTCCTCGTCCGCGCCCGCTGTCCTTGCGCGAGACCCCGGAGTTCGGCCGGCATGTCGCTCATATCCGTCAATTGTTCGGCATTGCCGATGGTGCAGGAGACAGCCATGAATAAAGCCTTGCGTTCCATGCCCAGCTGGTTGGCGGGCGTGGTCTCTACCGTCGTGGTGCTGTTGGCATGGGAATTAATTTGTTGGCTGGGTCAGGTGCGGGAAGTGATTTTGCCGCGCCCCTCGCTGATTCTGGAGGATTTGTATGGCGAACTGGGTTGGTACATGGGTCAAGCGTTATACACGCTCGGCATCACGCTGGCTGGATTTGTATTGGCCGCCGTAGGCGGCGTGCTGATTGCCGTCGCCCTCGTGGGTTCACCGCTCTTCGAGCGTTTTTGCTATCCCCTGATTGTGGGTTTCAACAGCATTCCCAAAGTGGCTTTGGCACCGTTGTTCGTGGTCTGGATGGGTACCGGCTACGAGCCCAAGGTGGCCATTGCTTTTCTGATCGCCGTCTTTGCCGTGATTGTGGATACGGTGCAAGGCTTGCGCTCGGTCTCGCCCGACATTCTGGACCTGGGCCGGGTTTTGAAAGGCGGGCCGGTTGCCCTGTTTTTCAAAGTGCGCCTGCCCTCTGCGCTGCCATCGATCATGGCGGGCCTGAAAGTGGCTCTGTCCCTGGCTTTGGTAGGGGCTATTGTGGGCGAGTTCGTGTCCTCCCAGCGTGGCCTGGGCTTTGTGATCATGAGCGCCCAAGGGGTGTTCGACACGGTGCGGGTGTTCTCCGCCCTGTTCATTCTGGCCGTCATGGGGCTGGCGCTGTACTTCCTGCTGGATGCAGTTGAAAAGCGCGCCACCCGTTTTCGGTCTCATTAGATTCCAACTAACTTCAACGCAGAAAATCTGGGGGATTGATGCAATCTTTACTCAAACTATCCAGGGCGATCGACAGCCTGAATCAGCTATGTGGCCGGGTGGTCATGTGGGTGGTTTTGCTGGTTGTCGTGATCAGCTCTTATAACGCCATCGCGCGCAAGTTCTTTGACTCCAGCTCCAATGCCTGGCTGGAGGTGCAGTGGTATTTGTTTGGCGCCTTGTTCCTGCTGACGGGCGGCTATACCTTCTTGCGCAATGAGCACGTGCGTGTGGACGTGCTGGCCTCGCGCCTGTCCGAGCGCAAGCAGATTGTGATCGAAGCCATGTGTGTGGTGCTGTTCATGCTGCCGGCCTGTATTGCCATCATGGCCTTGTCCTGGCCGGTGTTCATGGACTCCTATCTGACTCAGGAAGTGTCCTCTAATTCCGGCGGCCTGATTCGCTGGCCCGCCAAATTGATTATTCCCATCGGCTTTGCCCTGATTTCCTTGCAGGGGATCTCGCACCTGATCAAGTGCATTGGTTTCTTGCGCGGTGCCTGCCCCAACCCCAACAAGAAGTTGCAGGAAAAATCGCCCGAAGAGCTGCTGGCTGAAGAAATTGCTCGGCAAGCCGAGGCCAAGTTAGCGCATCAACACAAAGGCTGAACCAGATCATGATGGATTTATTTGTCGCCAATATGGCGCCAGTGATGTTTGCGTCACTGATTGTTTTCTTGCTGCTGGGCTTTCCGGTTGCCTTTGCGCTGGCCGCCAACGGTATGGTGTTCGGTCTGATCGGTGTGGAAATGGGCCTGTTCAACTGGTCCCTGTTCCAGGCGCTGCCGCTGCGAGTGTTTGGCATCATGGCCAACGATACTTTGCTGGCCATTCCCTTCTTTACCTTCATGGGGCTGATTCTGGAACGCTCCGGCATGGCAGAAGACCTGCTCGATACGATTGGTCAGCTGTTTGGTTCCATGCCTGGCGGCCTGGCCATTGCCGTGGTGTTTGTGGGTGCCATGCTGGCTGCAACCACAGGTGTGGTGTCAGCCTCGGTGATCTCCATGGGCCTGATCTCCTTGCCCATCATGTTGCGCTACGGTTATAGCCGCAGACTGGCCACGGGCGTGATTGCCGCTTCAGGCACCTTGTCGCAGATTATTCCGCCGTCGCTGGTGCTGATTGTGCTGGCTGACCAGTTGGGCCGTTCGGTAGGCGATATGTACCGTGGTGCCATGGTGCCTGGTCTGGTGCTGACAGGCGCTTATCTGCTTTACATCCTGATTCTGGCCGTGCTGCGTCCCAAGGATGTGCCACCGATTCCTGCCGAACATCGCACTTATTCGGAGGCCAATGGCCGTTCCGGTGCGCGCTCCTTGTGCGTGTTGCTGTTGATCTCGCTGGTGGCCGGTTATGTCTTGGACGAATTTTGGGTTGATCCCAACGGCCCGGTAGATGAGAAGGTCATTATCTGCATCTTGCTGGTTGGTGGTGTGGCTTTCGTGCTGGCCCTGATCAACAAATGGCTGAAGCTGGGCTTGCTGTCGGTGCTGGCAGAACGCGTGGTGTTTGTGATGATCCCGCCCCTGGGCCTGATCTTTCTGGTGCTGGGCACCATTTTCCTGGGTATTGCCACCCCCACGGAAGGTGGTGCGATGGGCGCAGTCGGTGCCATTCTGATGGCGGTCAGCCGTCGTCGTTTGAGCACCGATCTGCTCAAGCAAGCCATGGATACCACGGCCAAGCTGTCCTGCTTCGTGATGTTCATTCTGATCGGTTCCACCATCTTCTCGCTGACTTTCCGTGGCGTGGATGGCGACTTGTGGGTGGAGCACCTGCTGATTGACCTGCCTGGCGGCGAATATGGCTTCCTGATTCTGGTCAGTGTGCTGGTGTTTGTACTGGCCTTCTTCCTGGATTTCTTCGAGCTGGCGTTCATCATCGTGCCTTTGCTGGGGCCGGTGGCCGACAAGATGGGCATCGATTTAATCTGGTTTGGCGTGCTCTTAGCCGTTAATATGCAAACATCCTTTATGCATCCACCATTTGGCTTCTCACTATTTTATTTACGCTCGGTGGCGCCCAAGGATGATTACATCGATAAAGTGACCAAGAAAAAGATTCCGGGTGTGGCCACAGGCGACATTTACTGGGGCTCCGTACCGTTTATTTGTATCCAGATCGTGATGATTGCTGTGGTGCTGTTGTTCCCTGGCATGGTGACGCATTACAAGGGAACGGGCGCCCAAGTTGATCCCAATACAGTCACGATCGACATGCAGGACGAGTACGGTGCTGACCTGAATCCGTTTGATGATTCGGGCGAGGGTGGCGGTATGCCGGTATTCAAATAAACACAGGAAAGACTGGAGACACATATGGAGAGCCTGGATGTCAGGGTATTGCGCCAGTTGCACGAGTGGCGCGCACAAGGACGTGATGCCATTTTGGTTACGGTTGTGCAGACCTGGGGCTCGTCCCCCCGTCCAGAGGGCTCCATCATGGCTCTGGAAAAAAGTGGGGCGGTGGTCGGGTCGGTCTCGGGTGGTTGTATCGAGGACGACCTGATCCGTGCCTATCACGACCCCGCAGGGGCGGATAGGCGCCTGCATGGCGATGGCTGTCCTCAGATGCTGACGTATGGCGTCAGCGCGGATGAGGCGCATCGCTTTGGCCTGCCTTGTGGTGGCACGATCCGTTTGCTGGTGGAGTTCAATCCCTGCCCGCAAGCCCTGTCGGAATTGCTGAGCTTGCTGGAGCAGCGCCATCTGGTGCAACGTCATGTGGATCTGCAAACTGGCCGTGCCTGGGGCAGTGCCACCCGTGTTCCGGCTGCCTTGCATTTAAGTCAGGACAGCCTGTCGGTGACTTTTGGCCCGTCCTATCGGCTCTTGCTGATCGGTGGTGGGCAACTGTCCGAGTACGTGGCGACCATTGCCTTGTTCAACGGCTTTGATGTGACGGTCTGCGATCCGCGCAGCGAGCATATTCAAGGCTGGAGCGTAGCGGGTGCGCGTGTAGTTAAGGGCATGCCGGATGATGAGGTCATTGCCTGCGTGCCGGATCGGCGTACGGCCATTGTGGCCCTGACGCACGATCCCAAGCTGGATGATATGGCCTTGCTGGAGGCGCTCAAGAGCAGTGCCTTTTATGTGGGGGCGATTGGTTCGCGACGTAATAACCAGAGCCGGCGCGAACGCCTGGCCGAGCACTTTGATCTGACGGCCGAGGAAATCGACAAGCTCAAAGGTCCGATTGGCTTGTATATAGGTAGCAAGACCCCGGCAGAGATTGCCGTCAGCATCATGTCCGAGATCATTGCGATCAAGAACGGGGTGGAGGTACCGCGTGAGCTGTCCGTCGGCTCTGTCAAGGATAGACAAGAACAGCCGTCGGCCTAGGTGGTGGCTGTTGCGACAGTTCTGCATTCAGACTTTTCGCACTAAGATAAGAGAACGGGCGGCGACCCGTTCTTTTTTTGTCTCCGGGCCGCCCAGGACCTGACGCCTTCTGTCTTCAGCAGGCCGCCAGCGGGTGACCAGCCCGTGCAGCGTAGGGACGTTTTGATTTCTGCCTTTGTGAGCCTGCCATGCCCTTTGTGTCCCAATATGGTTTTTTGCCCCTGAGTGCCGCGCCCGGAAAACAGGCCCTGTACAGTCCGGCACAGTGCGCCAGCATGGATGCAGCCGCTCCGGCTTTCGGGGTATCCATCGAGCAATTGATGCAGGCCGCTGCCAGTGCGGTGGCGCGTACCGTGCAGCGCCACTGGCCGCAAGGAGCGGTGCTGTTCTTGTGCGGGCCGGGTAATAACGGTGGAGATGCTCTGGTGGCGGCGCAGATTCTGCGCGAGCAGGGGCGGGTGGTTTCCGTGTTCAGTCTGGTGGACCCGTCTGTGCGGCAGGGAACGGCAGCTTGGGCGCAAACGCAATGGCAGGGTCGCTGGGAAAGCCAGTGCCCGGACTTTCGACGCTTTTCCGTGGTGGTGGATGGTTTGCTGGGAGCAGGCCTGGATCGTGATGTGGAGGGTGAGACAGCCGCCTTGATTCAGGCTTTGGCGGCTTCCAAGGTTCCTGTATGTGCCATTGACGTGCCATCGGGCCTGGATGGGGCCAGCGGGCAGGTGCGCGGTGTGGTTGCCCCTGCCACGGTAACAGTCAGCTTTGTGCGCTACAAGCCGGGCCATGTGCTGTATCCGGGCCGTGCCTTGTGCGGCAAGCTTGAGCTGGCCGAAATCGGTATGCCAGCGCCGGCCTTGCAAGAGGCCAATACCTGGTTGAATGAACCTGCCTTGTGGCAGGCTCATCTGCCGCAGTTGGGCGCCCAGAGCCATAAATACACGCGTGGGCACGCTTTGGTGGTCGGGGGCGAACGGATGACCGGAGCCAGCCGTCTGGCGGCTCGTGCAGCACAACGCGCAGGAGCCGGACTGGTCAGCATGGCTGTGCCGCCCTCGGTCTGGTCGGTGTACGCCGGTGCATTGGACAGCATCATGGTGGCCCCCTTGGATGACACTTTGGCCACGGACGAGCGCATTCGCGCCTGGCTGGTGGGGCCGGGTGCGGGACTGGGTGAGCAAACCCGTCGCCTGACTTTGGCTTTGCTGGCAACGGGGCGACCTTGTGTTCTGGATGCGGACGCCATCAGCAGCTTTGCAGCACAGCCCCAGGAGTTATGGGATGCCTTGCATGAGCAGTGCGTGTTGACCCCTCACGCGGGCGAGTTTGCCCGCGTTTTTGAGGAAGCGCCGGATCGCCTGGAGGCAGCGCGACTGGCTGCTACGCAATGTGGTGCCGTGCTGGTGTTGAAGGGAGCAGATACTGTTATTGCCGCGCCCGATGGGCGGGCCTTGATCAATGCCTGCGCACCGCCGTGGTTGGCCACCGGGGGCAGCGGGGATGTATTGGCGGGTCTGGTCTGCGGCTTGCTGACCCAAGGCATGCCTGCTTTTGAAGCGGCGGGGGCGGCTGTCTGGCTGCATTCACAGGCCGCCCTGGAGTTTGGTCCCGGATTGATCCCGGAGGATTTGATAGAGGTGCTGCCCCGTGTTTGGCAGCGCCTTCTGTCCAGAGCCTGAGACTTACTTGCGTGGGGCGCGCTGGTAGGCCAATGCCACAATCCCGCTCAGCACCACCGCGCCACCCAGCAATTGGGTGGAGTTCAAGGTCTGCTTCAGAATCAGCCAGCCCAGAATCAGCGAGGCCACCGGCTCCATATTCATGAAGGGCGCATTGCGTGTCATGTCCAGGCGGGGAGCCAGCACAAACAGGGTCACAAAGCCCGTGGTGTACAGCACACAGACTAGCGACAGGGCAATCCAGCCCACAGCGTCGTGGGGCAGCGAAGAGCCACCGGGCAGCAGTCCCAGAGGGCTAAGTGCAATCAGGCAGACCAAAGTTTGGCTGATGGTACAGAAACTGCGTACCAGGCCGGGCAAGGGTGCCAGTTTATTTTCTGTAATCCACAGGCCAATCGCAAAGGTCAGGGCGGTCAGCAGGCTGCACACCACGCCCAGGACCCACTGCCCATCCAGCGTTGCGCCCTTGATCAGACTGGGAGCGTCCAGCGCCAACAAGAGGCCGATCAGAATTGCCACCATGATGATGGAGGTTTTGCGCGTGGGTTTGTGCCCGCCCAGTATCCAGGTCAGTAGCGCCAGCAGAATCGGGTACATATTGGCCACCAGCAAGGCCAAGGCGACGGGGATACGGGCAATGGAGGAATAAATCAGCATGCACTGCATGGTGATCAGCCCGCCCAGCATCAGTTGCCAGCCCAGATACTGACGGGGCACATACAGGGCTTGCTTGCGCCAGATCAGCAGCATGCTCAAGGCCAGGGTGGCCGCGGCCGAGCGAAAAATAACCGAGATGATTAGCCCGGTGCCATGGTCCAGCGCCACTTTGGCCGCGATATGGTTGGCGGCGAAGGAGCTGCCCAGCATTAACAGCAACATAATGGCAAGGTGACGGGGCAGTAAGGCGGGGGATGTTGCGGCGGGCATGCTACTTTTATTTCAAGTTTAAAGAATGGGCGGATGCTTTATTGTTGTCCGCCCTGTCACTTGCTGCAAGTATTGATTGCGAAACATGCCCAGGCTTGGCCCCGAGGGCGGTGCTACTATGTTGAGCGATGTCCATGTCCACAGAGATGCCTTCATGAAAATCGACCCCGCTAAAAAGCCGACGATTCCTCGTTCTACGGGACAAGCGCCGTCCTTTTTCTGGCGCAGCTTGATGGCGGGTGGGGCCTTGCTGGCTGGCCTGACAGGCTGTGCCCTGCCTTCGCTGGAAGGACGTAGCCAAAGTGAGGCTTTGCCGCTGGATCAGGCCAAGGAGACCATGATTGGCCAGGCTGTGGCCCCCATGGCCCAGGAGCATCCCGGTCTGACAGGCATTTATCCCTTGTTCGATCCGCACGATGCCTATGCTGCCCGTGCCTTGTTGGCCTTTGCTGCTCAAAAAACGCTGGACGTGCAGTATTACATCTGGCGGGGCGACACCACCGGCACCTTGATGCTGGGCACCTTATTGCAGGCTGCCGAGCGTGGCGTGCGTGTGCGCTTGTTGATTGATGACAACGGCATCACCGGGCTGGATGATATCTTGGCCGCTCTGAACGCTCACCCCAATGTCGAGGTACGGCTGTTCAACCCCTTTGTGCTGCGCTGGCCCAAGCCTTTGGGTTTTCTAACGGACTTTTCCCGTCTGAACCGGCGCATGCACAACAAGTCTTTCACCGTGGATAACCAGGTCACCATTATTGGTGGGCGCAATGTGGGCGATGAGTACTTCGGTGCGACTCAGGACGTCTTGTTTGCGGATTTGGACGTGATGGCAATTGGCGCGGTGGTGCAGGACGTCTCCAAGGATTTTGACCGTTACTGGGCCAGTCAATCGGCCTATCCGGTGGACAGCCTGATCAAAACGGGTGGTTCGGAAGCTCTGATGAAGTTTCAGGCCAAGTTGCAGGAAGCCGAAGCGCAACCACGCGCCAAGGATTACCAGCAGGTGCTGCGTGAGTCGGACCTGGTCAGCCATTTGGTGCGTGGTGAGCTGGATTTCCAGTGGGCGCGGACCACCATGATCAGTGATGATCCGGCCAAGGCCTTGGGCCCGGTCAACCCGGAGCAATTGATGGTCTGGCAAATGGACCATGTGCTGGGTAAGCCCACCAGCCAGGTGGACCTGGTGTCCTCGTACTTTGTGCCTACCGCTGCAGGTGTACGGGCCTTTGAGGACATGATGAAGCGGCCTGGCATGAAGGTCCGTATCCTGACCAATTCCCTGGCTGCAACGGACGTGACGGCCGTACATGCAGGCTATGCGAAACGACGTAAAGCCTTGTTGGAAGCCGGGGTGCAGTTACTGGAGCTGCGGCCCACCATGGACAAGCCTACGCGTCACGGCTCCGGGCCTTTTGGTAGCTCGGGTTCGGCTCTGCATGCCAAGACCTTTGCGGTAGACGGCAAGCGCCTGTTTGTGGGCTCTTTTAATTTCGATCCGCGTTCGGTCAATTTGAATACGGAGCTGGGCTTTATTATCGAGAGCCCTGAAATGGCGCAAGCCCTGTCCAAGAGTTTTGAGGACGTCCTGCCTTACCGCAGCTATCGTGTAGAACTGGATGAAAAGGGTGATCTGGTGTGGATTCAGTTGAACGAAGACGGCACCCAGCGCTTTTTCACCTCCGAGCCGAATGCCAGTATCTGGCGTCGAGCCGGGGTAGGCGTCTTGTCTATCCTGCCGATCGAGTGGCTGCTTTAAGCCGATTCAATTATCGGTAGCGGATCTGAAATGCCCCCAAGGAGTCAGCTTGATCCTTGGGGGCATTTTCTTGTCGTTACGGGTTTTATTGACTAGACCTTGAGCTTTTGCACGGCCTGTCGGCGTGTCTGAATCCAGTCTGCGTAGCGATGCAAGCCATGTTTTTCCATGTGTTGCTCGGCCAGATTCCACTCCTGCAAGGCTTGCGCGTTCTCGCCCAGCGCCATCCAGGCGTCTCCGCGCACACAGTGCAGCTCGGTGCCCAGACTATTGGTGTCATAACGCAGACCTTGAGCGGCAGCCTTGTCCAGCCAGGGCATGGCTTCATTGCTGCGACCCAGACGTATCATGGCGCGAGCAATGCGGCTCATCAGGCCATCGGTGCTGATGGGTAGACCGTACTGTGCGATCTGTACGCAATCGAGCAGGGACTGCAGGCTGGTTTCTCGGCCTTGCAACATCACTTGGCAATAGTGCAGGTACGAGCGACTAAGTGCAGACCAGGGCTCGGGGTTATGCGATTTTTGCAGCTCTTGCAAGGACAGCTCGGCCACTTGCTGACAGTCTTCCAGCTGTTCCATCAGGTAGTAGGCCTGCATGACGAACAAGTGCGTAATGGCGCGCAGTGAAAAAGCGGTATCCACACGCAAGGATTGCAAGGCCAGATGGACATGCTGCTGAGCGGCATCCATATTGCCTTTCAAGGCCAGGGCGACGCTCAGGGTTCCAAAGGTAATGGACTGAGGAAAGTGCTCGGCAATGGCCTGACGACCGTTCTGCTCCTTCAGGTCATCAAAGACGGCCAGGCTCAGGTTCAGCGTCTGGATGGCATTGGTGACATTCCCTTTCCACAGCTCGTGCTGACCAATGGCGTACAAGGCCCAGCTGCGGTTCTGATCGTGGCTGGTTTCATTGGCCAGAGCCAGTAACTGGCGCGCTTTTTGCAGGGCTTGCTCGAAATTGCCCTGGGCTTGAAAGGCTGTCCAGGCTGTCCACAAGCTGATCATGACCTGATCCGAGTCATGCTCGTCATGCAGCTCATGGCCCAGCTCGTAGGCCATGGCTGTAGAGGCGGAGGCGGGGCCGTACAACGAGGACTCAATCGCGCCTTGCAACATGCGACATTCAAATTGCAGGGTTTGGCGAACCTGCAAATCTTCAATCAATTCGCTGCGGTTCAAGGAGCGCTGCAAGTATTGGCTGGCCTGGCGCAGGTCGTCCTGTGCTAGCGCTTCGCGGGCCGCACGCTGCCACCAGAAGGCGGCTTCCGGACTTTCCGCTTCGCACAGATGCAGGGCAATGTACTCGGGCGCGTGACGGCGGCGTATGCCGTGCTGGGCGATGGCGTAGTGGGCCTGACGCAGTTCTTCCTGCATCGCTACACGTTCCAGTGCCTGGGAGACCAGCGGCAGACAGGAGACATGCTTGTCATGCACATCGATCAGATCCAGCGTTGCCAGCGTGTCCAGTCCACTGCTCAAGGCGGTGTTTTCCAGGCGCAGCATCAGAGCCAGCTCGTCGATGGAAATAGGCTGTGCCTGCAAGGCGATGCTGGTCAGGATGTGGCGTGTTGCGGGCAGGAGGCTGTGGTACTGGGTGCAGACCAGGTCAGTCAGGCACAAAGCATCGCTGCATTCACTATTGAGCTCATGGCAGCGCAGCAGCTCGTTGGCATGGCCCGGATTGCCTGCGCTTAAGCGGACCAGGCGGCTGCGTTTATCGCGTGCCAGCCTTTGCCCCCGTTGGCCGCTTAACAGGCTGTTGATGCTGGAGCGATCCAGTGTACGCAGGCTCAGGTGCTCGGCACGTTCCAGTCCATGACCGGGTTTGCGGCTGGTCGTCAGCAGCAAGGTCGGGTGACGCGGTGCCGTGTGCGCCAGCAAGCGGATCAGGCGCTGGGTAGGCGGGTCGGCCCATTGCACGTTTTCAATTATCAGCAAGCGACGGCGTGGTGAATTGCCTGGGCCGCTGAGCAAATTGAACAATAAGTCCATATGAGCCGTGGAAGGCTCGTTCAGGTCTTGCTCGTCCGGGCCGCTATTTAGCCATTGATGCAGGGACTGGGCCTGTTTGGGGCTGATCTCCAGTGCCTCTTGCAAGGTTTGCACGGAGAAGGGATCGCGCTGCTTGCCGTTTTGCGCGGTGAGGTAATCGGCAATCTGCTCGTGCAGCCAGAGGCGAATCGGATGCCAGGCCACACGACGCTTGTCTTCACGACAATTGAGCACAATGCAGTGGTGGGCGGTTTTCTGCACATAGTCCGCCAGAGACTGCACCAGCAGACTCTTGCCGATATGAGCCCGACCGTGAATGGCAATGTGATGCAAGGCACGGTTGGGACCGATATGCGACCAGGCTTGCACCAGATGGTCGAACTCTTGCGAGCGGCCATAGACACGGCTGGTTAAACGCGTAGGGTCTGCGTCGGAAGGGCTCAGATTCAGCCACAGCGCTTCGCTCTGGCGGCCCAGCGGGCCTTGCACATCCTTGGTGTCTAGACGCAGAGCGGCCTGCACGCTGATACGTGGCGTGCCGGGGCTGGCTTCCCAGCTCAAGGGCAGCACCACTTGTGCCAATTGGCCCCAGGGATCGGGGTAAGCGCTTTGATCGTCCATGGCCAGATCGGCGTGGAGGGCGATGCTCAGCTTGACGTTTTCATCCATGCGCAAGGTTGCCGCAACCCGTGCCAATGCGGCTGCTTGCGCAACGGGCGACTCCAGCAACTCGGGATAGCCAAAGTAGGCAATCAACTGATTGGGACCGGCCTCACAGGGCCAGCCGCCATGCTGTTCAATCAAGGTTTGCAAGGTCTGGCGACATTGTTCCAGCAGATGGCCGCCGCGCTCACGAGCATGCCGGTGACCGGGCTCAAAGCGCAGGCAAAAGCCGACCGCGGCCAAGGGGCGCAGGCGCAGGGAGACCATCGTGGGTAAGGATTTGGCAGGGCTGATCGAGCGTGCCGGCAAATCCACCAGACTGCGTGTCTGGGCACTGGGTTCGCAACCCAGGCGGTCGGCCAGCAAGACCGAGCACTGCTCGTAGGCGTGCAGGGCAGCTTCATGCTGGCCTTCCTGTTTCAGCAGCCGAATCAGCTCTTGATGCAGTTTTTCTTCTTCTGGCCAGATCAGGAGCCAGCGTTTAAGGTAACTGATTGCTTGCGGCGTAGGCAGTGTGCTCAGGCCAGACTGTATGTAACGGTCACGGCATTGCGACAGAGTTTGACGAATGTTTTGCTGTGTATCCTGCAACCAGTCCTGTAACTGCTCGCCATGGTGCAGTTTTACCTGCCCTAGCAAGGGGCCTTGATACAGGTTCAGGCGCTCCAGATCGTTAAGCGATGGCTGACTGGGGTGTTGCAACAGGCTGAGCACATCCACCTGGGTGTGGCTGGGGTCCAGGGCCAGGGTGTCATTGGTAATGTGCAGGGCCTGATCACACCCCTCAAAGGCGCGGCGCAAGGCGTGCAGCGCGTGGCGTAAACGAGCGCGGCCCACACTGATGGGGTCTTCATGCCAGATCGTTTCAGCCAGACGGCTGCGACTAATCGGCTTGCCCTGGGCCAAGGCCAACATGGACAATAAAATACGCGCTTTATCGTAGTTAATGATTTGTGCGCGGCATTGTCCTTTCACCAGGAGTCGGTAGGTACCGAGCAGGTAAATTTGGGCCAAGTGCGAGGCGGAGGAAGGCAAAACATCCATGGGCTCGGGCTCGTATCAAGAGTTAAGCAATGATTGGGATAATGTATCCGATCCGTTTAATTTTCGTTTACCAACTTTTGCAAAAATAAACGCTTTGCTTGTTCAAGATTAAACCTTTTTGGGATATCTCCGGCTTAACTCATCGCAGGCTATGATGTGGACTTGTCACTTTCCTGTGCTTGCCTCTTGGTATGGTCGATCCCACACGTTCATCGCTGCGCAAACAGTCCAAATTGCCTCTGTCGCTCAAGGTGAAATATACCTTGCGAGCGCGCCTGGAGCGTGGCGAATGGCCGGTAGGCACGCGTATTCCCACGCTGGAAGAGTTGATGCAGGAGTATGGCGTCTCGCGCGCTACCGTGCGGGCGGCGCTGGATGAGCTGGAACACGAAGGCCTGATCGAGCGCACACGCGGCAAGGGCACGTTTGTGATTGGCGACGTCGCGCAAGACCATTGGCTGATGTTGCCCACCAATTGGGATGCCTTGATTGAACATCTGACGCGTCTGGATTCGGTCATGGTGGAGCTGGGCAATGGTCTGGGAGCCTTGCCCATTGAAATTACCGGGCAGTCCTTGCCCGATGAGTATTGGTGGACCAGCCGTGTGAATTACGCTGATGGCGTGGCTTACAGCCTGAATACGGTCTACGTGTTGAATACTCTGGCCCAGACCTTGCAACCGGAATTAAGTCAGGAGCCAGTGCTGCTGGTGCTGAATCGTCTGGCTCGCGAGCAGATTCATACTATTCGTCAGACACTGACCGTACGGGTTGCCGATGCGGATTTAGCACGCCATTTGAATATGGACATAGGCATGCCTGTGGTGCGGGTAATTCGCCTGATTGTGAACCGTGCAAATCAACTGGTTTATGCGGCACAGGTCTTTTATCCCGCTAAATATCTCAGCATTCAGACCGAGCTGACCCCCGGCCTTTAAGACTGCCATCCCAGGCGCGCTGCGCCTTTACGACACTCCTAGGTAAAAACACCAAGTTATGCCGCTGGATAGCGAGGTGTACACTTTTTCCATAAAGTCCTAAAAATAGAACTTTATGACTTTATAGGGAAGGCACTGTTCTGGTGCTGGATGTTTTTATTGTTTGGAGGAGTTTTACGTGAAGATAACCATGCTTGGCACCGGCGCTGCGTTGCCAGATCCCGATCGTGCTCAGTCGTCCATTTTGGTGACGCTGGAGAATGGCAAGAATTATCTGTTTGATTGCGGCGAAGGGTCCACGCGTCAGATGGTGAAGGCCAATATCAATCCAGCCGATGTGCCTTGGGTGTTTTTAAGCCATCTGCACTATGACCACGTTTGCGGTCTGCCTTTTTTTGTACTGTCCAGCTGGGTTTTTAACCGTGAAGGCAAGCTGAAGGTTTTTGGCCCCAAAGGCACGCAGGATTTTGTGGATCATTCCTTTGAGAATGGCGCGTTCCGGGTGGATATTCAGGCTCGTGCGGCTTATCCGGCTCGTCAGAAAAATATTGAAGCGGTGCGCCCCGAGGTCTTCGAGGTGGAGCCAGGTCTGATGTACGAGGACGAGGACGTCAAAATCTACATTGATGTGGTGGACCACATTCCTAGCGAAATTACGGACTGCTTTGGTATTCGTATGGAGGCTGAAGGCAAGGTTGTGGCGTTCAGTGGCGACACGGCTCCGTGTGAGTCCATGATTCGCCTGGCGCAGGATGCGGATCTGCTGATACATGAGTGCACTTTTCCGGAGTCTTTCCTGAAGCATCGCGCGCAGTCAGGGGTAGGGACGTTTGCCCATACCAGTCCTTTGCAGTTGGGTGAGATCGCTCGTAAAGCCAATGTGAAGAGTTTAGTGGCCACGCATTTTGGACATTACGACTCCACCAGTCCGGTGATTAAACGTGCGGCGGGCAATCATTTGCCGGTTGATTTGATGGGGCCGGAGCGTCTGGATGAAGTGGCTCGGGATATTCGCAAAAGCTACAAAGGCGATTTGCGCTTGGCAACGGATTTGATGCGCATAGACCTGTAAAAGGCGCGCGGGGGAGACAAGATGCAAGCAATTAAAAAGACGGTGGTGGGCCTGGTGGCTGCGCTTGGTCTGGCTGCGGCAGGTCCGGTCTGGGCAGATTATCCCGATCACCCTGTGCGAGTGGTGATTCCTTACCCTCCAGGAGCGGCGGGTGACATTATTTTCCGTATCTTGCAGCCCGAACTGTCGAAGGAGCTGGGGCAGACGGTAATTACGGATTACAAGACCGGCGCGGGCGGCAATATTGGCACGCAGATGGTGGCGCGCTCCAAGCCGGACGGCTACACCTTGCTGTTTTCAGCCACCAATAATTTTGTGATCAATCAGTTCTTGTACAAGAACATGGGTTATGACCCGTTCAAGGATTTGTATGTGATCAACAAGGTGGCGGATGCGGCGGCTTTTGTTTATGTGAATGGGGATTTGCCGGTCAAGAACATGGCTGAATTCCGGGATTATGTTCAGCAGCGCAAAGGGCAGGTGAATTACGGGACGCCAGGAGCAGGCACAACGCCGGAGCTGTCGGCCTGGAAGTTGTCCGAGGCCCTGGAGGGCGACATGTTGGGCATTCATTACCGAGGCTCGGCGCCGGGGATTCAGGCTTTGTTGAGCAATGAAGTGCAGATGTTTGTCAGCAGCTATGGTTTGGGGGCGGCTTTTCTGCCTGAAGGTCGTTTGAAGGCCTTGGCAGTGGCCTTGCCAGAGCGCTTCCCGGCTTTGCCTGATGTCCCCACGATGGAGGAGCTGGGCTACAAGGACGTGGTGATCAGCAACTGGTGGGCGTTGGCTGTTCCTGCCGGGACGGAGACGGAGATCGTGAGCAGGATTGAAGGGGCTTTGGAGAAGGTTCTGGCTGATCCGGCTATTCGCAGCAAGCTGCTGGATCAAGGGTATTTGCTGTCCAAGGTTTCTGCCGAGGAGTTTCGGAAGGGACTGCCTGCGGAGGCGGATTATTGGCACGATATCGTGACTAAGGCTGGGATTAGTTTGGATTGATATGTCGCTTGAGTACAGGGTTGGCGTGATTGGGATTGAGTGTTTTGTCGAGCCTTGTATGCGAGGGTTTATTTGAAGTGGGAGGGGAGCTGACAGAAAGGGGCTTTCTTCTGGACGTGCTGTTTGGGCTTTGCGTGGGAGCGGTGGATAGTTTTCTTGTGGGGCCCGGGTACGGCTTGTCTTGGCGGGTCTCTTGCCCACGCTGCGCGTGGGTTCCCTTGTCAGAGTGCCGGGGCGGGCGGGTCGTGAACTCGGAGCGCGGTTTGTCCCCCGGACAAACCGCAAGCGTGCTCCTCAAACAGCACGCC
>NZ_JBKQGX010000029.1:0-28784 GCF_050487245.1 Alcaligenes sp. Me129 | reverse complement strand
CTGGGGGGACTCCCTGATCGGTTTTGCCGCCGCCTTGATCGTGTTTTATCCAATCTGGTTATTGCGTTTGATGGGTGCGGCCGATGTAAAGCTGATGGCCGTGCTGGGCCTGGCCCTGGGGTGGAAGGAAGCAGGCATGGTGGTGTTGTTTGGCACGGTACTGGCGGGTTTGCATGCCTTGGTATTGGTGCTGATTCCATCCTTGGAACGTAAGTACGGATTTGCTTTGCCGGGAACCCGCGTCAAGGCGCGTAGTGTGCCTTTAGGGGCCTGGTTATCCCTTGCAACAATGGGGTGGGTATGGATGCAAAATCAATAAAGCCCCCACGAGAGGGCCAATTAGCAAAACGGCGTGGCGTAGATAAAAAATACCAATACGGAGCCTACGCACTGGAATTTGCATTGGTTTTTCCATTGTTGTTTCTCTTCATGTATGGCTTGCTGACGTTCGGTCTGATCATGACCGCCCAGCAGTCTCTTAATTTTGCGGCCGAATCCGGTGCCCGCGCTGCTTTGCTGGAGCCAGGCGCAGGTCCGGGTGGCCCCATGCTCAGTCCGGATCGCCTGCAAGCACGAGTAAATCGGGCCAAGGAAGTGGCCGCCGATCAGGTTCAGTGGCTAAGCACTTGGGTAGGTAGTGAGCATGTGCGCATCACCACAGATTTGCTCAGTGATGAGCTGCGTGTGGGGATTGTGTACGACTACCTCCAAGCCCCTCTGATTCCTCGTTTTGCTCCCGATACCTTGTTTGCGCTGGTTGTGCCCGAACAGTTAAAGGGCAATGCGCAGATCAATCTGCTGGTTGCCGGTGAAGTGGGCACAGCGGGAGACACGCCATGACGCGTGCCGCCTGTTTCCTTTCTGCTGCACAACGTCAGCAAGGTGTTGCTGCCATCGAGTTTGCCTTGATGGTGGGGATTCTGTTGTTGATCTTCAGCGGCATCATCACCTTCAGTTCCTTGTTTCTGGCCAAGCAAAAAATGGACCATCTGGTCGGCGATCTTTCTCGCCAAGCGACGATGCAGGTCAAGAACGCCGATGAGATCGCGCCTTTTATAAATCAGGAACTGGCCAGGAACTATGGCAGGGGCCAAGCCAAGAGCGACGCGTTCTTGCATTGGTTTGGCGACCTGAGTGCGGATGTTCAATCCCAGGCTTGTGCCTCGGAGCCTCAGTATGACTGCGCCCAGCTTTCTCTGAAGCTGGAGCTTGAACCCGGAATTCTTTCTCAAACCCTGGATCTGTTCAGGCCTGAAGAGGGTCAGGCAGATCAATTGCGCAGCTTAAGCGCCAAGACACTACTCGTACTCAGGAGACCACATTAATGAGTGGCATTATGAAGGGGGCGGCAGTCCTTTTATTGCTGATCGCAGCCGTATTGGTTGCGTTTGCCTTGTACCTGGGCATGAAGCCCAAACCCGAGGTGGTCCAGCCTGTGCTCAGCACGCAAAGCGTAGAGCCAGCGGCCAACTTGCAGGCGGTGGTCGTGCTCAAACGGGATGTGAAAGCGGGGGAAACCTTGCAGGCTGATGCCCTGGAATTGGCGCAGTGGCCTGCGGCCCCCGCCCAGTCTTTCAACACGCTGGAAGCCTTGAGCGGGAAAACCCTGCGTTTTGACTTGGGCCAAGGGCAGCCGGTGTTAAGCAGCTTCATCGCCAAAAGTCTGGCCAGCTATCTGGAAGAGGGTGAGCGCGCCGTCACCATTCCCATTGATGTGATTACTGGCGCCAGCCACAGGGTAGAGCCGGGCGATCTGGTCGATATCTTCATTACCTTTAACAGCAACAACGAAGTCAATGACACCCAGGCCCGCCTGTTGATGTCGCGTGTGCGCGTGCTGGCCTATGGCGGCGCTTCGCTGTCCGGGCCAGATCCGGCAGAGGCCAATGCGACAAATCGTGCCGAGACTCAGGCGCGCCACGCCATGCTGGCCGTCCCCCTGGAGTCGGTGAACGAACTCCTGCTGGCCAGCCGTAGCGGCAGCCTGCAACTGGTCCTGCGTGCTCCCAAGGACGAGAGCTTGCCGGACGCCTCCTTGTTCCCTGAATTTGCGGGTCTGATTCCCGCGCGTGCTGGTCTGGATGCGGATCAGCGCGATGCCTTGAAACTGCCGGATAACCGCGCCATGGCCGGTTTGGGCTTGCGTGAATTTGCAATCAGCCAGACCGAAAAAGAACAGGTGCAGGCACGAGCCCTGGCCAGCGGAGAACCGCATGCTGCGCCGCCGCGCCGCACGGAAGTTATTCGCGGGGGCCGTTTAGAGGTCATTCAGTATTAAGCAATACAGAGCTTGTTGTGGGGACGGGTCAGCCTGCCTGTGAGGGCTGACGAGACGCGACGCAAGGCAGCATGGATTAAACACATGAGACAGAAAATCAAAAAAGCAGGTCTGGGTTTGGGGTGCTGGTATGCGCTCTGCTTGTCGGGTTTGGCACCGGTGCCGGTGATGGCGCAAACGGCCCAAACCAGCGCCAGTCAGAAGGTGATACGTCTGGTGGCCAACGATCAGGATATTTTGCGCTTGTCGCAAGTTCCGCAGCGTGTGGCGATCAGCGATGAAAGCGTGGCGGATGTGCAAATTCTGTCTGCATCGGCCGGGCAGCGCGGCGAGGTGCTCCTGATCGGCAAACGCGCGGGTACGGCTGATTTGCGTGTCTGGATGCCTGGTCGCACGAATCCGGATCGCTGGACGATTGAGGTGACCAGTCAAGTGCAACAGCAACTGGCACAGGCGGGTCGCCCCATGTCGGCGCAGGTGTCCAGCGCCGGGCAGCAGTCCTTGATTACGGGTAGCAGCCCCTCTTTGCTGGATCACCAGGATGCCATGGCCGCCGCACGCTCCGGCGCTGGTCCGGATGCGCCGGTGCTGGACCTGTCCGAGGTCAGCACCAGTGGCATGGTGCAGGTGGAAGTCAAAGTGGTGGAAGTTTCCCGCGAAGTCATGAAAGACATTGGCCTGAGTGCCAATGCCATTGGCGGCAAGCCCTGGTCGGGCGGGGTGAACTTGTTGCCCAAGGCTTTAACGGGTGGCTTGAGCCTGGGGTACAACTCGAGCAACTTCAGTGCGACCTTGAATCTGCTGGAGCAAAATGGCCTGGCCCGTGTGCTGGCTGAGCCGACTTTGGTGGCCATGTCAGGTCATAGCGCCAGCTTTTTGTCCGGTGGCGAAATTCCCATCCCCAGTTCGGGCGGTTTGGGAACAACGACGGTGGAGTACAAACCTTTCGGGATCGGTCTGACGGTAACGCCAACGGTGCTGTCTCCCGAACGTATTGCCCTGAAGGTTGCCCCTGAAGCCAGTGATCTGGATTACTCGAATGTGGTGCAAATGCCCGGTGGCGGTGTGATGCCTTCTTTGCGTACCCGTCGAGCCGATACAACTATTGAGCTGGGTGATGGCCAAAGCTACATCATCAGCGGGCTGGTGTCGCGCCAAACCGCCGCTGCCGTCAAAAAGATTCCCTTCCTGGGGGATTTGCCGATTCTGGGTAGTTTTTTCCGCAACGTGCAGTACAGCCAGAAAGAGCTGGAACTGGTCATTGTCGTCACTCCCCGTCTGATCAAACCTATCCAGAAAGGCGCCACGATTGCCTTGCCGGGTGGTCGTCAGGAAAAACTGGATGACGCACCCAATGCCTGGGGCTACTTCTTGCTGGGCCGCCATGGTTACGAGCAGATGCCAGGGTTTTCGCGCTAAGCGCGTGGAGTGGTGACGTGCAACGATATCGGGAATACCTCTTGTGTACAGAGCACCCCGAGCTGGCTGTGATGATCAACACGGCAGCTGCCGGGCTCCTGACGGTAAGGGCGATTGAGCCCACGACCGAGAGTTTGCGCCGGGAGCTGGCCAAGCAAGCGGAACCTTTGGTGTTTTTTGACTTTGTTCATGGACAGCATGGGGAAGAGAACGGACAGGTAGTAAGTTTGGTACGCAGTCTGGCGCGGCTCGATGCCAGTGTGCAGCGTGTGGCGGTAGGGCGGGCATCCGTGCCCCAAGGCCCCGTCAATGCCTTGCGGGCGGGTGCCAACGAGTTCCTGAACCTGGACACGAACGAAGATCTGCATCATCAGTTGCAGGTATTGATTGAAAAGCTGGGTCAGACCCAGCACAGCCCTTTGCTGGACAAGCCTTTTCGCAGTGTGCTGTTGATGGGCGCGCGTATTGGTGTCGGTTGCAGTACCGCTGCCAGCAGTCTGGCCTGGCTCTTGCAACAAGAGATGAACCGCATGGGCAAGGAAGTACGAGGTTTGACGTCGGCCAAGCCCTTGCCGGTTGAACTGGTGCCGCTGTCCGAGCGAGTCGGTTTGCTGGATCTGGGAGCACCTACCGGGGACTGTGCCTTGTACATGGGCCTGGGTTCGGAATTTGACTTCATTCAGGCGGCATCACAGCGTCATCGAATGGACGACACCATGTTGCATTCGGCACTGGCACAACACAGCAGCGGCTTGAACCTGCTGTCTTTGCCCGCCGATGTGAATACCTTGAATCAAATCAGTCTGGAAGATTCGCTGGGTTTGTGCAGTTATTTGCGTGAACGCATGGGCTGCCTGGTGATTGATGCTGGCGGTTTTCCCAATCCGCGTTTTCTGGTGGAACTGGAATCGCTGGTGGACGAGGTGCTGGTGGTCACAGACCAAAGCATGGGGGCGCTGGTGTCTCTGGCCGAGTTCATGGCCTTGCGTGCGCAGTTCGATGCGCTGGCCAATGTGCGTCTGGTGGTGAATCAGTTTGATCCAGCTTACGGTTTTTCTGGGCAGGCCATTGCCGAGCGCTTTGATCTGGAGTTGGCCGCCGTGCTGCCGGATCGGCGTCTTGGGCATATGCGCAGCGCCGGTCTGGGCAAGATTCTGGTGCAAGTAGATGAGAAGGACCCCTATACCCGTGCCTTGCAAAGTTTGGCATCGGGTTTGACGGGGCGCAGGCAGGGGCTGTCACAAAACAAGGTCAGTACGGTTTTGGGACGGTTGAAATTCAGGTTCGGGGGCTGAACAGGCCCAAGCATGGAAAAGTAAGGCATGAACAATACTTCATTGCTCGGTGGGCGTCCCGACCTGATTCAGGTCCGGGAACAGGCCCATGAACATTTGCTGGCTCGCATCGAAGAGTTGGGAGCCGAGTTTGGTCGCTGGACACGGCAGGCCATACAGGATTTTGTTGGCATCGAATTGGCCAGCTTTGTTCGGTTGAAACGGGTGCCCGTCAACGAACAGGAAGTGCGCGAGATCGTGCAGGCGCTGACCCGCGAACTGGCGGGCCTGGGGCCTTTGGAAGACCTGCTGGAGGACCCGGCGGTTGAAGATATTCTGATCAACGGTTACGACAAGCTGTTTGTGTCGCGCGGTGGCGTGTTGGGCCAGGAGCCCAGTGGGTTTACGGATGATCAGCACGTGCTGCGTATCGTGCGCCGTATTCTGGCTCCGTTGGGACGCAGACTGGACGAGTCGGTTCCGATGGTGGATGCCCGCTTGCCCGATGGTGGCCGCCTGAATGTGGTCATTCATCCCCTGGCGGTGGATGGCCCCATGGTCTCTATCCGTAAGTTCCGCAAGGACCCGCTAAAGCCTGAAGACTTGATGCGTTTGGGCGCGTTTGACGAGCCGGTGGACCGGCTGCTGCAAGCCGCAGTGAAATCGCGTTGCAATATTCTGATTTCTGGCGGGACCAGCTCCGGCAAGACGTCCTTGCTCAATGCCCTGGCTTTTTACATTCCCAAAACCGAGCGTGTCGTAACGGTGGAAGATACCGCCGAACTGGCCTTGAATCACCCGCATGTGGTGCGCCTGGAAGCACGTCAGGCCGGGTATGACGGCAGCGGCGAAATCTCGATTCGCGAACTCCTGCGCAACAGCTTGCGTATGCGTCCGGACCGGGTGGTCGTGGGGGAAGTGCGGGGTGCCGAGGTTATCGACATGCTGCAAGCCATGAATACTGGTCACGAAGGCTCCATGGCCACGATCCACGCCAACTCGCCGCGCGAATGTGTGTATCGCGTAGAAATGCTGGCCGGGTTTGCGGGCTTTCAGGGCAGCGAGGACAGCTTGCGCAGACAGATCGCCAGCGCGCTGGACTTCATTATTCAGATTGGCCGCCTGCCCAATGGCAAGCGCCGGGTGCTGTCCATTACAGAAATTACCGGCATGGGTGATGGCGTGATTGCCATGCAAGAGCTGTATCGCCACGAATCCTATGTGCTGGATGATGGCACCGAGCAGGATCGCTGGGTCAGCCTGGGCATTCATCCTCATACCCGCAAGCTGATGCAGTACCGCGATCAACTGGCTAATGAGCAGGTTCAGGCTCAGGACAACACGCCTAAAGAGGGTGGTGGTTTCTGGGATTGGAGACGCTAAATGATGGCTTTGTATATCGCTTTGGCCGCTGTGATTCTGATGCTGGGCGCGGTACTGCTCTGGGCCAAAGGTGCCCAGCGTCAGCAGGCCCAGCGTTCGGCACAGGTGCTGGAGCAACAGCTGGCTTTGCGCCCGGCGGTACAGAGTAGCGTACGAGCCCAGCCCAGTGCGCAGGATGCCTGGTTGGGAGCTCCGAAGGGCTGGCGGGAGTTTATGCTGCGCACCGGCATTCAGCCCTCGCGCCGTTTTTATCTGATTCTTTTGCTGGGCACGCTGGTGCCGCCTGCCTTGTTGCTGGCCTTTGTCGGGCCGGTTGCAGGTGGGGCCATGCTGCTTGCCACCGTATTGGGCGCCTATACCTTTCTGTGGTTTCGCAGCGATAAGCGACACCGCAAAATCGTCTCTCAAATTCCGGACTTTCTGGATCTGATGGTGCGCTTGATCACTATTGGCAACAGCATGGGAGCGGCCTTTTTGAATGCGGCTGACAACACACCGCAACCCCTGGGCCAGGTATTGCAGGATGCAAATTCCCTGCACCGTTCCGGGCAGGATCTGGACGTAGCCTTGCGTGCTGTTTCGCGTCAGCACGGCTTGCACGAGCTCTTTCTGGTTGCCGCTGTAATCAGTGTGGCAATGCGTTTTGGCGGTCGCAGTGATCAGACCATGGAACGTATGGCCGGCTTCATGCGAGACCGGGAAAACGCCCGCAGTGAGTTGGTGGCCTTGTCTGCCGAGGTGCGCCTGTCCGCCTGGATTCTGGCGTTATTGCCGATCCTGATCGGTGTCTACATTCTGATTTTCAATAACGAGCTGTTCCTGACCATGTGGAACGACCCCGTGGGGTTTCGCATGCTGCTGTTCGCAGCAGTCTTGCAGTGTGTGGGCTGTTATTGGCTGTATTGGATGGCACGCAATGTCTAGGAGCAAGACATGATGGCCTTGGAAGCACAAACCGTTCTGGTCTGGGGAGCTGTGGCTTGCGCTCTGGCTGGCCTGATTCTGTTTGCCTTGTGGTTTCACAACCATTGGCAGCAGCGTCAGCAAGCCATGCGTTTGAGCCAGGCGGTGGATGAACGCCTGAAAGGCGCGCCGCACATGACGCAGGCGCCTAGCCAGTCTCGCCAGACGGTGGAACAGATCAAGATGCAGGCAGGCAGTCTGGGCGAGCGCTGGCTGAAAGGGCGTTTCGGGTCCAGTCTGCTTAGCGAGGAAGATCGCGTACTCATCATGAATGCGGGCTTCAAGCACATTGATGTGGCGCGGCAGTATTTCGTCCTGAGTCGAGTCGGCCTGAGCATTGTTCTGATTGTCCTGTTCAGCTTGTTGCCCATGACTCGCAGGCTGAATGAGTATGTGCCGTTTGTGTCTGTGTTCATTGGCTTTGCCCTGGGCTGGATGCTGCCCAAATGGTGGCTGGCGCGCCGGGTCTCGCAACGTCGTCTGCGTATCGCTGCGGAGCTGCCCCTGTTTGTGGATTTGCTGCGTTTGCTGCAAGGCGTGGGCCTGTCCATGGACCAGACCTTGCACACTATCGAGCGCGAATTCCATGACGTGATTCCCGTCATGGGCTCAGAGCTGACCATTGCGGTCGAGCAATATGCCCGTGGTCGTACTCGTGAACAGTCGTTGGAGCGGATTGCCAGCGGCTTTACCAACGAGGATCTGGCCGTGATCTGTCGCCTGATTGTGCAGGTGGACCAGCACGGTGGTGCGATGCAGGAACCCCTGCACCGCTTCGGTGTGCGCTTGCGCGAGCAGCGTCGCCTGGAGCTGAAAGCCAAGGTAGGCAAATTGACCGTAAAGATGACGGGCGTCATGGTGCTGACTTTGCTGCCTGCCTTGTTGATTATTACTGCGGGATCAGGTTTTCTGGCCTTGTTCCGTGGCTTGAGCCAAGTGGCCGGAGGGTGATTTTGATGAAAATGTCGACATGGACTCGTCCCTTGATGCGCTGGGCTGCGCTGGGTTTGGGGAGTACTTTGCTGGTGGCGTGTTCCACCACGGACTCCGCCTACGAGCTGGTGCGTCAGCAACAGGAACAGGAAGCCTTCTTGCAGAGCAAGGAAATTGAGCATTGGGAAAAGCGCAGACCGACTGACAAGCAGATGGCGGTACGCATGCTGGAAGAGACGCAAAAACAGGGCCGCTACTTTGCGTCCCTGGCCTATGCCGAAGCCATGGAAAAGGAATATGGCGCAGACCCGGAGGTCATGGTGTTGCGGGCTGAAGCACAGCGTCAAACCGGACAGCTGGAGCAGGCAGCGCACACCTTCAAGGCCCTGTTGAATACACCCGTGGCCGGACGGGCTTATCAAGGTTTGGGTTTGATTGCTGGCTCGCAAGAACACTTTGATCAGGCTGCTCATTTCCTTAAGCAGGCGGCTGGGCAAGACCCCACGAATGCGATTGTGCAAAGCGATCTGGCTTATGCCTACTTGCGTTCCGGTCGCCCTCACGAAGCACGTCTGGCCCTGGGCAAGGCGGCCGAACTGGCCCCGGATAACCCCAAGATACTGAGCAATATGGCCTTGTATTTGCTGGTCAGCCAGGAAACTCAACGGGCTGGTTTTGTGATGCAGCAAGCAGGTATGGACGCCGCAACCCAGCAAGCCATTGTGCAGATGGCCGAACAGATTGGACAGGATCTGGAGCAATTGCACGCCCGTCAGCAAATGCAGAAACAACACGAGCTGCGTATGGCAGCGGCTGCAAAGGAGGTGCAGGCCAGAGCCCAGGCGGTGGCATTGAGTCCGGCTACTCCGACGGCGATGGGCCAGGTGGTCTTGAACCGATCCGCCCAGGCACAAAACCCGGCCGTGGCTCGTCCTGCTGCGGTTGTGGTTTCTTCTACGCAAGCGGGCTTGAACCGTCCCTTGCTGGAAAGCCTGGGCCCTGTGTCTTCGTCAATGAATTGATTGCCGTTTTTTCAAGGATATCGCAATGAACCGATCCCGCATTTTGGCCTGCTGCACCTTATTGATGGCCAGTAGTGCCTGGGCGCAGACACAAGCTCCGCTGACTGGAACCATGGTTTCAGGCACCAGCACCTACCCGGTCAGCACCAGCCCGGCAGCGGCCAGCAATCAGGGTGTGCACACACCGGCCGCTCCGGCGGCAGAAACAGCGCCTGCTGAGCGTCAGCCTTACGAGAAGTACCGCTTGAGTGATGAGGAAGTAAACCCTTGGCCTGAAGTGGAGGGCCTGCCTGTGCATGTACAGAACGAGCGCCGCCATATTCCGCCGCGCATCGAGGTGGGGCCTGATACCCGCAGCCTGCTCAGCATGCAGGCCGACCCGGACCGAGAAGGCAAGGTCTTGCCGGTGCATGGTGCAGCAGCCAATCTGGCCTGGGAGCGCTATTTGGAGAGCTTCAAGCATCCCATTCCTGAGTACATGAAAGAGCGCATCAAAACAAACGGTAGTGATTAAAGCCCACAGGGCTGGAGTGGGTCAGGAGAGCGAGATGAAATGGGGAAGAACTCGAACCCAGAGCGAGCAGGCACATAAGCAGCAAGGTTCCATTATTGTGCCTGCAGCCGCCGCGTTGCTGGTGGGGCTGGTGTTGCTGGGGGCGGCGCATCTGGGGCATAACTTCCATGTGAAGCGGGGGCTGCAAAACGCCGCTGACCTGGCTGCACTGGCGGGGGCGCAGGCCTTGGGTTCCGGGGATGCGCTGGGCTGCCAGCAAGGTGAAAGCATGGCCAGGTTCAGCCTGAATAGCCAGCCCGATTCGCCTGCTGCGGGTTTGACGGGCGATGGTGCCAAAGTCTTTTGTGGTAAATGGAATAGCAGCCACAGTGATCCGGCCCAGCGTTTTGTTTCTTCCTTGCCCGCTGATTCCGTGCGCGTGCATTTGAGCTATCAGCCGCCTTCTCTGTTCCCTTTCTTTACTTCCTCGGTGATTGAGGCGGTTGCCACCGCCAAGAACAGTGAGCCGGTTGCGACCTTCTCCGTGGGCAGTCGCCTTTTGTCCTTGAAGCGCAATGGTCTGGTCTATAACCTGCTGCGCGGCGTGGGCCTGCGCCCGGACCAGTTGACGGTGCTGGACTCGGCCGGTTTGGTCAATGCCAAGATTACGCCTTCCGGTTTGTTGAAAGCCTTGGGATTGCCCGCCACGGTTATCGCAGGAGTGGGTACACCTGAAGAATTGGCCCGGCTGGAGCAGCTGACTTTGGCCGATTTGCTAAGTGCCAGCCTGGCCTTGCTGGACCAGCAAAAAACACTGGGTCTGGACGTTGGGGCCCTGCAGGAATACATCCGCTTGTTGCTGGGCGTCGGGCCTCTGGATTTGCCCGTCAAACTGCTGGGCGATGGCGGTATTCTGGCCTTGATCGATGGTGTGGATCCCTTGTCGGCCTTGAATGTGAACCTGGACGTGCTGCAACTGGTCAACACGGGACTGGTGGTGGCCAATGGCAAGAATCTGATTGATTTGAACCTGACTGCGCTGCCTTCCGGTTTGACCAATATGTTCAATAACGCCCTGGATTTGCGAGTGCGGGTTGTGGAGCCGCCCAGCATCGCCATGGGCGGGATAGGCACTAAAGCGAACTCGGCAGGTGTGCGAGTCTATCTGAATCTGGATACTTCCAAGATTCCATTGGCCGGCCCGATCCTGAAGGTGCTGGGAACCGAAGTCAGCTTGCCGGTCATTATCGAGTTGTCCCAAGCCACTGGGGAGCTCGTCAATATCTGTCGTGCCCCGATTGCCGAGAATCAGGCCACGATTGCGGTCAAATCCTCCTTGGTGAATGTGTGTCTGGGCAAGTTCCCGCATTCGGATTTCTTTTCGACCAGCAATAGCTGCAAGGACGAATCCTTCGGGCAGATTCAGCGCCATCGTGTCATCAATGTGCTGGGTATCTTGCCGTTGACTGCCAAAGTCACCTTGCCCCTGATTGATACCAAAAACCCGGTTCATGTGACGCTGACCGCGCCTCCGGGCGAGCCTTCGGAAGCAACCGTGAACGCAACTCAGCTGGACTTGTCCCGCAGTGTGCGCCTGCTCTCCGATGCGGTTCTGTCAGGCATTCTGGGCGACTTGCTGAACACGCCCTGGAGTGGCGCTTCCGGTAAACGTCAGATGGCAGAAAGTCTGGTCGGTGATGGGGCGGGCCGCTCAATTTCTGCCGTTGTGAACGAGATGAACTGGTCCAAGGAACGCATGGAGCAACTGTCCCGCACCATGAGCCAGAACGGTTTGATTGGTGTGTTGGGCGGAACTCTGGGCTTTGTCGATAATTTGCTGACAACCCTGCTGGGTGCTCCCTTGAGCGATCTGGCTTGTGTGATTGGCGGTATAGGTGGCCAGAAAGCCATGCGCGAATGCCGGACAGGCGCGGTAGAGGTGCTGGTCTTTAAAGACTCCAACCTGGTGGGTGCCGTTCTAAGTTTGGTTGTCGCTTTGTTAGACCCTGTATTGCAAGGTTTGAGCGCGCTGCTGGAAGAACTGCTGAAGCTGCTGGGCCTGAGCCTGGTCGAGGCGGATGTGAAACTTCATGATGTGCAGTGCGGTACTGCCTATCTGGTGCAATAGGGCGGGAGGCGAATACAGCAATGAGCGTCAGCTTTATGGGTAATGAACCCGTTTTATACGTCTGGGAGGGTAGTTCCGATCTGGTGACGCGTGCCGAGCGCGCCATGGAACCCAGTTCGGTAGCGGTCATGCGCGTAGAGCCTTCCCTGGTGCTGGACGCCGAGCGTCATCCCACGCGCCATGCGGTTGCATTGGTGTCCGTCAGTGTGATGGCCCAGGGACGTTTTGAGCAGCACCAGTGGCTGGTCGAGCACGCCATTCCGGTGATCTGGGTGGCCTCGGAGGACCGAGGCTACGACCCGCGTTTTTACCCCTCGGCCTACTCCTATACCTTGCCGCTGTCTTTCAGTCAGGCCGAGCTGCGTACTCTGGTGGCCAAGCTGGCCGGGCTGACCGCACAGGTCGAGCGCGAAGGGCAAGGTGGTCCTCAACCATTAGTAGCCGTATCGCCTGTGATGCGGGCCTTGATTGCTGAAGCGGATATGTACGCCGATAGCGGGGCCAGTGTTTTGATTCATGGTGAAACAGGTGTGGGCAAAGAACGCATCGCTCAATTGCTGCACGAGCGTTCTTCACGAGCGCAAGGGCCCTTTGTTCCGGTGAATTGCGGGGCGGTGCCTGAGGGCCTGTTTGAAGCCCACTTCTTCGGCCACGCGAAAGGGGCTTTTACAGGTGCGATTGGTGCTCATAAAGGCTATTTCGAGCAGGCGGATCAAGGCACCTTGTTTCTGGATGAGATCGGGGACTTGCCCTTGCACCAGCAGGTCAAGCTGCTGCGGGTGCTGGAGCAGCGTTCGGTAACGCGCCTGGGATCGACACAACAGATCCCAGTAGATTTTCGTATGGTGGCTGCCACCAACAAAAACCTCTTGGGACTGGTGCAACAAGGCCAGTTCCGTGCGGACTTGTATTACCGTTTGGCCGTGGTTGAGCTGCTGATTCCGAATCTGGAACAGCGTGGCTCCCAGGAAAAAATCGCCATTTTCTGCGCCTTGCTGGAACAGGCCCTGGAGTGTGACGTCGAGGACATCCCTCAATGGGTTCTGGATGCGGTGGGCAGCATGCGCTTTAACGGTAATGTGCGCGAGCTGGCTAATCTGGTGGAGCGCGTTGCTGTCATGAGCAAGCAGTTTGGGGCCTGGGAGTCGGTGCAGTTGCGGCAAGTGCTGGAACGTTTCAATGCCCCCGTTATGGCCCCGGCTCTGGCTTTGCCTGAAGGTGCGCCCATTCTGGAGCGGCCCGAGCCCGTCATCAGCCTGAGCGCACAGGAGCAGGAAGAGCGTGCACGTATTATTTCGGTTCTGGATACCCAGAACTGGCGACGGCAGGATACCGCTGCTGTATTAGGGATTTCTCGTAAAGTTTTGTGGGAAAAGATGCGCAAATTCAACATAAAGGCACAAGATGCGACAAGCCGCGTTTAGAATACGGGCTGATTCTGTGTATCAAGCTAAACACAAAAAAATTGTTTATCAAGGGATGGGTATGGTGAACCTTAGTCAGAAGACGGCGGTGTTGCTGTCCTTGGGGGGACTTCTTTTATTGTCAGCGTGCAGCTCGGTGTCTTTGGTGCAGGAGCCAGAGCGGCCCGTGGTCGCGCAAACCCAGGAACAAGAGGTTGAAGAGGTAGCCCCGGTTGCGGCTCCAGCCGCTGCTCCAGCGCCCGCAGCGGCCCCGGCTTATCAAAACACCACTGTGGCTCAGTTGCAGCAGCTGATTCAGGCCCGTGCCGTGCAAGAGCTGCGTACCGCCTATAACGGCCGCTTCGGTGCCAGTCTGTTGTTCTCTGCCGAAAGCATGACCTACTACGTGGCCCTGTTCCAGCAGCGTGAGTTCTGGCGCGTCTTCAAGACCACCGACGAATCCCTGGCCGAGCGCATGTACACCCAGTACCGTCAGGACACGGTGGACTATGCCGCCGCCGATCTGGAGCGCATCAAGCTGCAGGCTGAAGTTGCCAAGGCTGAAAAGCAATTGAATGAAAGCGCCGATCAACTGACCGTGCTGCAGAACGACTTGGCGTTGCAGCGTCAGCAAGAGGCCTTGGCCATTGCTCAGCGCGAGGAGTCCCGTCGCGAAGCCCAGGCGCTGGCCGAACAAGAGCGTGAAGCCCGAGAGCAGTTGCGTGAATTGCAGAGTCAGATCAAGGATCTGGAGCGACAGCGTGCCGGGATGTTGCAGCGTCAACGAGGTCGCTGATCGCTGCAATAGCAAAGCCTGATTGAAAGCCCGCACAGTCGCAAGACTCTGCGGGTTTTTTAATCGTAAATAAAAAAAGACCCGAAATTCGGGTCTTTTAACTTGCTGCTTGATAGAGGTCTGATGCTACCGCGACAAGTACCGCATTGCCTCTTCCAGCCCTGCGCTGGTGACGGGGTACATATGGTCGGACATCAGGTTTTGGATGATGGCAATGGATTGGCGGTAGGGCCAGTAGGCCTGCGGCTCGGGGTTGAGCCAGGCAATACGTGGCCAGTGGTCGTTCAGTCTTTGCAGCCAGGCTGCGCCGGTTTCCTTGTTGTAGTGCTCGACAGAACCACCTGGGGCCATGATCTCGTAAGGACTCATGGTGGCATCGCCCACGATAATGACGCGCCAGTCCTCGTTGTACTTGCGCAGCAAATCCCAGGTTTCCAGTCGTTCGCTTTGGCGGCGTGAATTGTTCCGCCATACCGATTCATACACGCAGTTATGGAAGTAGTAGGCCTCCAGGTGTTTGAATTCGGAACGTGCGGCCGAGAACAGGGATTCAACCTGGGCGATGTGGTCATCCATGCTGCCGCCTATATCCAGCAGCATCAGCACATTGACGCGGTTTTGTCGCTCGGCCTGCATTTGCAAATCCAGCATGCCCGCATTGCGAGCCGTCTCGCGTATGGTGCTGTCCAGATCCAGCTCGGTAGGGGCACCTTGGCGTGCAAAGCGTCGCAGGCGACGTAGCGCCATCTTGAAGTTGCGTGTGCCCAGCTCTTGCTGGTCGTCGTAGTCCACGAACTCGCGCTTTTCCCAGACCTTGATAGCAGTACGGTTTCCTGCCGAAGGGCCACCAATGCGGATACCTTCGGGATGATAGCCACCATGTCCAAACGGCGAGGAGCCGCCGGTTCCAATCCACTTGTTGCCGCCTGCATGACGCCCTTGCTGCTCTTTCAGACGTTCCTTGAACATCTCCAGCAGCTTTTCCAAGCCATGCTTTTCCAGTGCGGCTTTCTGTTCCGGAGTCAGGTTGCGCGTCAGGGTTTTGCGCAGCCAGTCCTCGGGCAGGGTTTTATCTTTGGCCAGCGCTTCCAGCTGCGGCTGATAGAACTCGCCAAAGGCCAGATCAAAGCGGTCGTAAAGCGTTTCGTCTTTGATAAGAACCAGTCTGGATAGGTGATAAAAATCGTCCAGCGTGGGCGGCATGATGCCTTTGCACAAGGCGTCCAGCAGCGTCAGGTGCTCCTGAATGGAGACCGGCAGGCCGCGTTCGCGCAGGTGGTAGAAGAAATCAAGCAACATGGCTGTGCTGCCTTAGTTTGTCCAGCAAGTGGGCGCGGGTATCGGGCCACTCGCCTGCCATCAAGCTGTAGAACATGGTGTCGCGTATCGTGCCATCGCGCCGGATGGCATGGTGGCGGACACGACCATCGAAACGCGCTCCCAGCCGGGTGATGGCTTGCTGGGATTTGAAATTCAGGTGGTCGGTACGCCAGCCCACGACTCCGGCTCCCAAGGTCTCGAACGCATGTTGCAGCAGGAGCAGTTTGGCCGCGGTATTGACGTGGCTGCGCTGGGCGCTGCGGGCGTACCAGGTATAGCCGATTTCCAGGCGGGCCACTGGCGCAATAATGTCGTGATAGCGCGTAGTGCCGACAGCCCGGTCTGTTCTCAGGTCACGCACCAGAAAGGGCAGCATATGGCCTTGCTCCAGGCCGTCCAGCGCCTTTTTTACATAGTCCTGGGCCTGGCCGGGGGCGGGCACGCTGGTTACACGTACATTCCAAAGTTCGCCATCGGCAGCGGCGGCTTCCAGTAACTCCACGTGCGCCAATTGCAAAGGCTCCAGACGCACGTCCCATCCTTCCAGTGTCACGGGGGCCAATGGCTGGGAAAAAGCGCTTGTTTGCATATCAGCTCCGGCGCTGGCTGCGTTGGCTCATGGCGGCCAGACGTTGCATCAAGGACAAGTCCTGTTCGTTTTTCAGCAAGGCACCGGCCATAGGGGGCAAGCCTTCATCCAGCTCGTGCAGGGCATCGGCAGGAATGTCGTTGGCCAGCAGCAGACGCAGCCAGTCCAGGAATTCCGAGGTAGACGGCTTTTTCTTCAGACCGGGGACATCTCGCAGGGCAAAGAAGGTATCCAGGGCGCTGGACAGAATGTCGCTGCGCAGATTGGGGTAATGCACCGCCACAATCTGTTCCATGGTTTCGCGCTCGGGGAAGCGAATGTAATGGAAGAAACAGCGGCGCAGGAAGGCGTCGGGCAGATCTTTTTCATTATTGGAGGTAATGATGATCAAGGGACGATGGCGCGCCTTGACGGTCTGGCGAGTCTCATAGACATGAAACTCCATGCGGTCCAGTTCCTGCAGCAAGTCGTTGGGGAACTCGATGTCAGCCTTGTCGATTTCGTCGATCAGAACAACCGTGGGTTCCTCGGACTCAAACGCTTGCCACAAGGTGCCTTGCACAATGTAGTTGCCAATGTCGCGGACTTTTTCATCGCCCAGCTGGGAGTCACGCAGACGCGACACCGCATCGTATTCATACAGGCCCTGATGGGCCTTGGTGGTGGACTTGATGTGCCATTGCAGCAGGGGGCGTCCCAGGGCGCGGGCCACTTCCAGGGCCAGCAGTGTCTTGCCAGTGCCGGGCTCGCCTTTGATCAACAAAGGACGTTGTAGCGTCAAAGCGGCGTTGACGGCCAGCTTCAAATCATCAGTGGCAACGTACTGATCGGTGCCTTCAAAACGGGTCGTAGTAGTCATAAATCGGCTCAAACTTGTACTTAAAATGTTGATCTGTCAAGAATAGAAACTCGGGTATAAATACTAGTATCAGTCATCCTTGGCAATTATCATACAATCGACTCAGTACTCGTCGGTCAGCATCACAGAGCCAGGTGTCGCGTTGATTCCTTTTTGCTGCAATAGACGCAGAGCCTGACCCGGACCGTTTTCAACTCCACGACAAAGCGAATAGCGATGATGAAGTTGCAAATGAAGCGGTATGTCTCTTTCTTTCTTCTGGCCTCAAGCTCCTGTCTGCCCTGGGCAGCCCAGGCGCAGGATTCCGAGCCGATCAAGGCCAATCCCGAGGCGGCGCGCGACAAGATCTCCATGTGTATAGGCTGTCATGGCTTGCCCGGTTACAAGGCCAGCTTTCCCGAGGTCTATCACGTCCCCATGATTGCCGGGCAGGGGGCTGCTTATATAGAAGCAGCGCTCAAGGAGTATGCCAGCGGCGCTCGAACCTTCCCCACCATGCAAGCCATTGCGCTGAGCTTGTCCGAACAGGACATGGCGGATATTGCCGCGTATTACGCGGGCAACAAACCTTGAGGACGGGGAGGCACGTATGAGAAAAGCAGTCTTGCTGGTGGCAATGGGGCTGATGGCCGGGGTGGCCGGTCAGGCAATAGCCGCTGAGGATCTGGCCAAGGCAGGCGGGGAAGCCTGGAAGAATCTGAATTGCGCATCCTGTCATGGTGACGATGCGAAAACGCCCTTGAACCCGGAATATCCCATTCTGGCCGGTCAGCATGCCGATTATTTGCGGCAAGCCTTGATGGCTTACAAGCGTGGGCAGGCCGGGGCACCGGCAACGTCCAATATCCGCAAGAATGCCGTTATGGGGGCTATGGCCAATACCATGAGCCAGGCGGATATCGACAGTATCTCCGTATGGCTGTCGCGTCAGCCCGGCCCCTTGAGCAATAGAAAGTAAGGCAGCCTGCGACTTTAGTCGCGCGTGCTGTGGCGCAAAATCAATTCGATATAGCGCTCGTTGTTCAGCGGTGTGCCCAGACGTTGTGCTTCCCAGATCACCTCGCCCAGCGCTTCCATAATGATGTGCGCTGCGGCGTGCTGATCGTGCCGGGTCAATAGGCGCTGATACGCTGCCTTGATGCCTGGAGGCTGGTCAATGGACAGTTGTTCATTGATAGCCAGGTGCATGGACAGATGCAGGAAGGGGTTGCTGCGTCCTTGCTCCACGGAATAGTCCTGGTTGACGGCGTCGGCGTTGCGCAAGTCGTCGTGGTATTCAGGGTGCTGTTGCACCAGATCCACCGCCATGGTTTCCAGAGCGGTCAGCAGATGACCACTTTGGTGCTTGTCCCAAGCTTCAATGAAAAATTGGCGAACCTGCTCGCGAGAGGGGTTGAACATGGTGGAATCGAGATAAAAATAGTCAGAAAATGCGAATCTTCGGCGCGTGTTTTGCGTGAAATGGTGGGGGCGCAAGGCCGGCACAAGCTGCAATCGGGGCCGTGTAGAATGGATAAGTTGCCAAGAATGCAAGCATTTTTGGCAAGCTTTGAGTTTACAGGTGCCTGAATACGCGCGAATTAAGTTAAACTCTTATATAAGACTTCGGAAACGCGAAAGCGTTCCGTGTTTAGCTATCCCTAATATTGGAGCACAACTGGAGCATCCATGTCCTATCAGCATATCAAGATCCCCGCGTCGGGGCAGAAAATTACAGTTAACGCGGATTTTTCCCTGAATGTTCCCGATCAACCCATTATTCCTTACATCGAGGGTGATGGTACGGGTGTGGATATTTCGCCAGTCATGATCAAAGTGGTCGACGCTGCTGTTGCCAAGGCTTATGGCGGCAAGCGCAAGATCGAATGGATGGAAGTGTTCGCCGGTGAAAAATCCACCAAGGTGTACGGTTCCGACGTCTGGCTGCCAGAAGAAACTCTGGATGCCGTTAAAGACTACGTCGTGTCCATCAAAGGCCCTCTGACCACTCCCGTTGGCGGCGGCATCCGTTCCCTGAACGTGGCCCTGCGTCAGCAACTGGACCTGTACGTCTGCCTGCGCCCAGTGCGCTACTTCAAGGGTGTTCCTTCGCCTGTGCGTGAGCCAGAAAAGACCGAAATGGTCATTTTCCGCGAGAACTCCGAAGACATTTACGCCGGTATTGAATTTGCTGCCGAGTCCGAAAGCGCCAAGAAGCTGATCGACTTCCTGCAAAACACCCTGGGCGTGAACAAGATTCGCTTCCCCAATACCTCCGGTATCGGTGTCAAGCCTGTGTCCCGCGAAGGTACCGAGCGCCTGGTGCGCAAGGCCATCCAGTACGCCATCGACAACGATCGCTCTTCCGTGACCATCGTTCACAAGGGCAACATCATGAAGTTCACCGAAGGTGGCTTCCGTGATTGGGCTTACGAACTGGCTCAAAAAGAATTTGGCGCTGAATTGATCGACGGCGGCCCATGGTGCAAATTCAAGAATCCCAAGACCGGTCGCGAGATCATCGTCAAGGATTCGATTGCTGACGCCTTCCTGCAACAGATTCTGCTGCGTCCTGCCGAGTACGACGTTATCGCCACACTGAACCTGAACGGCGACTACATCTCCGACGCTCTGGCTGCTCAAGTGGGTGGTATCGGCATCGCTCCCGGTGCCAACCTGTCCGACTCCGTGGCCATGTTCGAAGCTACCCACGGTACTGCTCCCAAGTACGCTGGCAAGGACTACGTGAACCCAGGTTCGCTGATCCTGTCTGCCGAAATGATGCTGCGTCACATGGGCTGGACCGAAGCTGCTGACCTGATCATCTCCAGCATGGAAAAATCCATCACCTCGCGTAAAGTGACTTATGACTTTGCCCGTCTGATGGAAGGCGCGACTCAAGTGTCCTGCTCCGGCTTTGGCGATGTCATGATCGAAAACATGTAATGAATACAGGCTGTTAAAGCCGGTTTTCTACATGAGAAACCGCCGACCTTCGGGTCGGCGGTTTTTTTTTGTCTCATGCTGGCGCAGGCCATTTTTTTCTCTTTTTTCTGCTTTGCTTGTGCTCAAAATATTTTTGATCGTTACTTTTATGCAATTAAGAATAAGCTTGGTTCATGATTTTTACTAGGTGAAAACCCGAATAAACTCAATAAAACAAGCGGGTTTAGCGTTTTTCATGATTATTGATATTGCGATTGGCTAACGATAGCTATAAATTTGCCATATTAAATAATTCTAAGGAGCTGTTATGACTATCACAGGAGCTACATTGGTCGCCGAGCGCGAGCGGATCACCGTTACCCAGGCACCATCCCGTCAGGAGACAGAGGAGATTCTGGGGCGCATCCATGAGATCGGCCCGCTGCTACGTGAGTTGGCCCCGCAGGCTGACCGTAATCGCATGTTGTCAGACGAGGCGGTTCAGGCTTTGGAGTCCACCGGGGCCTGGCGCATTTCGGCCTTGAAGCGCTACGGCGGTTATGAGGGTGGGGCGGAGATGCTCTTGCAATGTGCCAGCGCCGTGGGCTATTACGATCCGGCAGCAGCCTGGTGTGTGGTGATCTCTAATGGTTCGGTCATGCTGGCCAACCGCTTTAGCGATGCCATGCTCGATGAGGTGTTTGCAGACGGTCCAATCCGTGCGGCGTCCATTTTTGCCCAACCCCAAGGCACGGCAACGCCGGATGGCGATGGCTGGCGCATTACGGGCAAGTGGCCTTTTGCCTCGAACAGCAATCACTCGGACTGGGCACTGGGGATTTTGTTCATCAAGGAAAACGAGCAGGTCGAGCCCACCGTGGGCTTTGTGCTGATGCGTCGTGATGAGTTTGAAATTCAGGATACCTGGTACACCATCGGTATGCGCGGCTCGGGCTCCAACACCATGGTGGCAGAAAACCTGTGGGTGCCCAAAGAGCGCCTGATTACGTTTCAGCAACTGATGGGCGATGTGCAGGAGCAAGATCCCTTGGCTACATTTGGTCGTCGTTTGACGCCGCACCTGACCATGTCCACCTGCATTCAAGCGCCATCTTTAGGGGCCGCGCAAGCCGCCGTGGATTTCACTACTGGTGTCAGTGGCAAGCGCGGCATTACCTATACCCATTATAAGAAGCAGTCGGATTCAGGGGCGTTTGTGCAGAACCTGGGAACGGCCAGTATTCAGATTGATGGTGCCCGCTTATTGCTGGAACGCGCTGCGGCTCAAATTGATGCTGCTGCCTCTGGCACCGTGCCCATGCCTTTGGAGCTACGTGCTCGTCACCGCGCCGGAATCGGCCATGCCGGACACGAACTGGTGGATGCGGTGAACAATCTGTGCTGGTTACATGGCACGGCCTCTTTTGCGGAAAACAGTTTGCTGGGCCGTATGTGGCGGGATATCAATACAGGTACTCGCCATGCTTCGATTACCGCCCCTATGGGTTATGAGCTACACGGTAACGGCATGACCGGTACGCCTTACATTTCCAACAAGCTCTAAACCATGACGGCGACATTGCTGGTCAATGCTCCCTCGCGACGTTGTCATGCCGATGGCGTAGAGGTGCAGGCCTGGTATGGCCTGCGTTACGCCCAGGGTACGCGTCGTTTTGAAGCGGCGCAGGCGGCGACGGGGCGAGTGGCAGCGACCTCTCTGGACCAGGTGCCCTTATTCCCGCAGCGCCCCAGCCGCCTTGCGGCGGTGATGGGCGCAGGCAGTGCCAATCCGCAATCTGAAGATGCTTATTTTCTGAATGTGTGGGCTCCCGCCCAAGCGCAAGGTCTGCCTGTGCTGTTCTTTATCCACGGTGGAGCCTGGATGAGTGGCGGCGCTTCTTTGGATTGGTATGACGGCACCCGCCTGGCAGCGCAGGGCATGGTGGTGGTCAATGTGAATTACCGTCTGGGTGCCTTGGGGCACCTGGGCGATGCACAAGCTGATGATTTGCCTTTGCCGGCAGCCGACCTGCTCTTGGCACTGCAGTGGGTGAAAGATCGTATCCATGCCTTTGGCGGAGACCCGGACAAGATTACCTTGATGGGGCAATCGGCGGGTGGCTGGTATGCGCATTTGCTCAGCGTGCTGGAGTCCACACGAGGTTGGATTGATCGTGTTGCTTTGCTCAGCATGGGAACGCGCACGCCGTGGTCACCCGAGCAACAAAGAAAAACCACAGAGCGCCTGCGACAAAGCTTGGGTGATCAGTGGCTGACGGCGAACGTGGATATCTTGATGCAGCACGGCATGATGGCCTTGGACAAAGAGCCGCCACGTTTGGCTCATGCTCCTTCGGCATTCTTGCCTGTGGCCAGCGCCGGGATGCCGCCCGACTTCTTGAATCCTGACTGGGCGGCCCAAGCCTGCCATGCGCAGGCGGTGTATCTGCGTTGTACTGCCCAAGAGTCCTCGGTGTTCTTTTTTGACGTGCCTTTTCATCGGCAGGCGACGCAAGAGCAGGTCGATCAGGCTTTGGGTGTATGGCCTGTGGGAGATTTGCCAGACAGCCTGCTGCGAAATGGGGTGTATCAGGGAGTAGGTTCGGGTCTGACGCCGTATCAGCAAGTGGTGGCCGCGTCGTCCTGGTTGCAATTCCAGCGTTTTCCCACGCAGTATGCGGCTAGTCTGAAAGCAGCGGGGCGCTCGGTGGTCTGGAGTGGCTTCATGGAACAAAGCCCGCTTGAAGCGGTGTTCAGCGGGCATTGTTTTGATTTGCCTTTCCAGTTTGGCAACTTCCGGGCCTGGCGGGATGCACCCATGATGCAGGGGGTGACGTCGGAGCGGTTTGAGCGCGTCGCCCAGGATTTGATGGGCGACATCGCACGCTTTGCGGGGGCCTGACTAAAGGAGCAGGTTTACTCCGTGCCGCGGGCCTTCCAGTTTGGAATGGCCTGCTGCACGTGTTGCGAGCTCAAGGGACTAAGCAGTCGATGCAAATCACCGAACAATTTGCGGGCTGTATTGCCTACCCAGTTGTCTGGCAATAGCTCGGGTGCCAGGCCTGGGTCCAGAAAGGGCAGTCTGCGCCAGCGTGTCACCATAGGCATATAGAGTCGGAAGGCTTCCAAAGGGTCGGCCGTGCCTTGGCGTAAAGCGGTTTGCCACGCTTCAACTTCGTGTTGATACGAGTTCAAGAAGGACTGGTACTCATTGGCCAGCTTGTCCCAATTCCACCAGCGGGAGATTTTTTCCTGAATATCGCTCAGGCCGCTGGGTTCGCAGGTGAACAGCTCAATATAGGGCCAGAGCTGGTGCTCGCGTATGTACTCGACAGCCTCTGCCTGCAAGCGCGCCGGACCTATATACAGGCCCGCATTTACCGTGCCAAACCCCATGCGAGCCAAGCCTGTACGAATCTTGTGACGGTTCTGGCGTTCGCTTTCCGGAACGGAGAAGGAGACCAGCAGCCAGGGGTCCCGAATATTCATGGAGGGCGAGGAAAAAATCCGTTCATCACCGGCCTGCATATGCGGCTCCAGTTCGGCTGCCAAGGCATAGCCTTTGCCCGAGGCGGCTTGTTGGCTAACTAGCACGCCTTTTTTCTTGAGCCGGGAAATGGCGGAGCGCACGCTGGACGGTTCAGCACCCAGGTCGGCCAGTAGTTGAACCACGCTGGCCACGGGAATGATGACGCCGGTGGGGCGGGCGAACAGACCGTAGAGCGTCAGAATGTAGTGGTGCGGGGCAAGTTGCTCGTGCTCGCCATGGTCTCGGCTAGCGATGAACTCATCAATCGCGACGCTTGCTTTCATTCTGTTTTCCGGTGGTGGGGCTGATTGCTACCCATTTTTGATAGTAGGTTTGTAGCGGGCCATTTTACCGTGCGTGCCCCGGCGGCGCTAGCGTAGCCGCACTGGGGCTGCTTGCGTCCTGTTTGCCAGGGCGCCAGCTTGAGCTTCTTAGGGCAGGCTTTTCTCCAGCACGCTGTCCAGCACGACGATGTCCTGAATGTGCGGGGCGATGGCATCCAGCATGGCCTGGTGAGCATCACTCTGTCTGTAGGCGTCCAGTGCTTCTTGAGTGCGGAATACAGAAAGCAGGGCATGGCTGTAGCGCGCCGAGCTGCGTGACAGGTTCGGCACCCATTCAAAGCGTTCTATGCCGGAGCATTCCTGATGTATGCGGATAAAGGCCTGGTCCAGCTTGGGGGCGAGTTCCGGGCTGACAGGGGTGTGGGGTGCCATCAAAACGATATGTAGATACATGCTGTCCTTGTGGATTCCGAGAGGTTTTAAGCTCATTAATTATTGCAAATAAATAATGACGAAAGATAATACGCAATAATATTCGGTTGAATTGTATAGGCCTATAGCTTTTAAAACGACGAATTTTCATAGGGTTAATACCTAAATTCAACAAAAACCATCCTTATTTGCCTATTTTGTTATTGCAAATAAATGACGATCGAAACAGAATTTAGGCCAAGCGAGTGTGTTGTCGCAGAGCTCGCCTCATTTTGGGTTTTGGGTCTTTAACGCCTGAGCAGAGTCATCGTCATGAAAGAAAACATAAGTGGGTTGGGAGCCAGGGTGGTGCGCGAAGCCTTCGGACATTTTCCATCCGGGGTAGCGGCCATTGCCGCCGTACTCGATGGCAAGCCGCAAGTCATTGTTGCGTCCAGTTTTTCCGTAGGGGTTTCGCTGGATCCGCCTTTGGCCGCCTTTTTTGTGCAGAAAAGTTCCTCGACCTGGGCGCTGCTGTCTCGCGCCTCGCGTCTGGGGGTGTCAATTTTGAGTGCTGAACATGCGGCTATTTGCCGTCAGCTGGCCGGACCGGACAAGGACAGCCGATTCAGCGATATCGAGGTCGAGCTGACCGAGGAGGGGGCCGTCCATATACAAGGGGCATCAGTCTGGTTTGACTGCAGTGTTTTTCAAGTGCATCCCGCCGGGGACCACGATGCCGTGCAATTGCTTATCCACGATGTGCAGATCGAGCGCGAAATCTCGCCACTGATCTTTCATCGTTCTCGTTTCACGCAGTTGGTGGCCTGAGCCACCGGATCAAAAACAATAAACAAGAAGCATAACTATCACAGTGAAGGGGACATCTCTTGGACGCACATACACCATCTTTGCGCGAGCAGCCCATGACTGCCGCGCAGCGTCGACGCGTTATTTTGGGGGTTGGGGCGGGTAACGCCCTGGAGTGGTACGACTGGACGGCTTATTCGATTTTTGCCGCCTATTTTGCCAAGCAGTTTTTCTATAGTGAGGACCCGCTGGCGGCTTTGCTGGGCACACTGGCAGTATTTGCTGTGGGTTTTTTCATGCGCCCGCTGGGAGGCATCTTTTTTGGCTGGTTGGCCGATCGCAAGGGGCGGCGTTTCACCATGACCCTGTCCATGCTGGTGACAGCCTTGGGCAGTTTGGTGATTGGTATTGCTCCTACGTATGACATGGTGGGGCCGATTGCCGCCTTGTTCTTGTTGATGGGCCGTTTGTTGCAAGGGATTGGCCACGGTGGGGAGGTGGTTTCTTCCTTCACCTATGTCACCGAAATGGCACCTGCTCATAAACGTGGGCTGTGGTCTTCCTCCGTGTTTGTGTTTGTCACGATCGGGGTATTGGCGGCTGTGTTGCTCAGTGCCTGCCTGACCAGTCTGCTGGGTGAGGATGTTGTTCGGGCCTGGGCATGGCGTGTGCCTTTTGTCTTGGGTGGGGCCTTGGGGGTATATGCGCTGTATCTGCGTAGAAAGCTGGATGAAACTCCCATGTTCAAAGCCCGTCAGGCCGCAGCGCGAGCGGCAGGCAAAACGGCGCGCCCGGGCGCACGCGTGTTCTGGTCGGAGGTCTGGAAGTATCGCAGTGCCTGCTTGCGCGTATTTGCCTTGTCGGCCGGCGGCACCGTGCTGTATTACGTCTGGGCCATCATGGCGCCCACCTTTGCCATTACCTCCCTGGGCATGCCTGCCGCCAAAGTGATGTGGGTGGGGGTAGGGGCCAATCTTTTCCTGATTCTGTGCCTGATTTTCTGGGGCGCATTTTCGGATCGTTTTGGTCGCAAGGCGAACTGGTATTTCTTCTCCATCGGTTCAATCATCAGCATCATCCCGCTGACCATGGTGCTGACCGGCGGCCAGGGCGAGATCTGGCGTCTGGTGGTGTTCATGGCGGGCGGCATGCTGTTGATCTCGGCACCCACCGCCATCATGCCGGCCTTTTTCCCCGAGCAGTTTCCGACTCGTATCCGTGCGGTTGCCATGGGCTTGCCCTATTCGGTCGCTGGTGCCCTGACGGGCGGGACCGCTCCCTATTTGCAAGCCTGGCTGCATTCCATCAATCAAAAGCAGGTTTTTGACTGGTACCTGATTGGCCTGTGCGTTCTGGCCCTGTGGGCCACCATTGCCTCGCCCGAGACCAAGGGCAAGGATTTGCACGACTGATGTGTATAGGTGCTGCCCGGCTGAAAGAGCCGCGCAGCGCCTTTTTTGAATTTTCTAGGAGTAGTGAGATGTTGCGTGAGCATATTGAAGGTAAGTGGATTGCTGATTTTGTAGAAGTGTTTGGACTATGCAAAGTACAACCCGGCGAAATGGCAGTCGTGCTGTCCGAGACGCAATCGCGCTCCGTGCTGGCCGAGCTGGCTGAGTTGGCCCTGACGCAAATGGGGGCACGGGTTTGCCATGTGAAACTGGTCTCGCCACGTCTGAAAAGCAATATTGCCCTGCGCTCGACCGGGACGTCTTTGGCGCTGGAAGGTATGGACCCGATTGTCCAGGCTTTGGCAGGCAGCCAGTTCATTGTGGACTGCACCGTAGAAGGGCTGCTGCATTCGCCCGAGCGTGCCGCACTGCTGGCCAAAGGTGCCCGCATCATGATGATTAGCGACGAGCATCCCGAGATTCTGGAACGGGTTAAACCCAGTCCTGATTTGCAAAGCAAGTGCGATATTGGCGGCAAGCTGATTACCGATGCCAGTGTCATGCACATTAGCTCCGAAGCCGGTACGGACCTGACGGTCAGCCTGACGGGTGTGATCGGGCGCGGCAGTGCCGGGATAGCCGACAAGCCGGGCAGCTTTGGGTATTGGCCTGCTGGCCTGTGCATTTGCTACCCCAGCAATGGCAGTGTGAATGGCACGCTGGTGCTGGATAGTGGAGATGTGAACCTGACCTTCAAGCGCTATCTGGAATCAGCCGTAACCTTGCGCATCGAAAACGATTATGTTGTGGCCATTGAGGGCAAGGGCGTGGATGCCGATTTGATCCGCTCCTATTACGCTAGCTGGAATGACAAGGATGCCTACGCGGTCAGTCATGTGGGCTGGGGCATGGCGCCAGCGGCTCGCTGGGACTCCATGGCCATGTATGACAAGCGCGATACCAACGGAACCGAGTTGCGCGCTTTTGCCGGTAACTTCCTTTTCTCTACGGGCGCAAATCCAGCGGCTGGCCGTTTCTCCGATTGCCACTTTGACTATCCAATGCGCAATTGCACGGTTAGCCTGGATGGCCGTGAAGTGGTCAGCAAGGGAGTGTTGCAAGGCGATCTGGCCTAAAGCGCTAGCCAGGGCGGCACCAGCAGGAGAATGGGCCTACAGAGCCTGGCCTGCTGAGGCCGCCCTTTGATATTCCGTGGTACAAAACCAAGCTCAATGGTTTATGGCTGGACAGTTCAATAGTCATCAAGCTGTGCAGGCGTGTCGTGGCCGCTATTTTGCTTTGTGTGAAGGCAGTGCGACCCAGCTTTGCTTTGTTTTCAAGGGTACGGATTATGCGCGAAGGATTGGAGAAGCTACTGGCGGCAGGCAAGGATAATGCTTTGTTGCGCTTTGGTCTGGGCAATGCCTGTATGGGCGAGGGCGATTTGGAAGCGGCTCGCGAACATTTGTCCAAAGCCGTGGAAATGAATCCGCGTTACACCGCAGCCTGGAAGCTGTTGGGCCGGGTGCTGGTGAACCTGGAGCAATTCAAACAGGCCAGGGAAATTCTGGAGCAGGGCTTGGTGATTGCCCAAGAGCAGGGCGACAAGCAGGCTGAGAAAGAAATGCAGGTGTTTTTGAAGCGGGCCATGAAGGCTTTGGACCAGGCAGCAGAATAAAGACTGCGAATGGGCGACTGATATTTTCTTACCATGCGGGTATCAGTGCATTCCCTAAGTGTGACAGCTTTATAAATGGGGCACAATACGTTTCATGCAGGTGAGGAGACATAGCCCCGCAACACTGGGCAATAAAGACCGAAATAAAACGGTCACTATTATAAAAGCAATAGGCAGTACAACATAACAACAACAAAAAAAAGGCCAGCGAAAGCTGGCCTTTTTTACGTCTGTACCTAATGGAAAAAATCAAACACCGGGCTCGGACATGGCTTGCAGCACCAGTTTGACGGCACCTTGCCCACCTTCGTTGGGCGCGCATTCCATATAAGCCAGAACGCTGGGCAGCTGGGTTAACCAGCGACGCACGGCATGACGCAAAACGGGTTCGCCATTGCGCGAGCCGTAGCCCGTGCCATGGACAATTCGTACACAGCGCACGCCGTGCTCCAGACAGGAGCGCAGAAAGTTGTCCAGTCGCTCGCGGGCCTGTTCCAGATCCGAGCCATGCAAATCCAGGCTGGACTCAATCGGCCAACGGTTGCGTTCCAGATCGCGCAAGACATCGGTGCCACAGCCAGCACGCAAATGTCGTATATCGTTGCTTTCACCTTGCACGCTGACATATTGGTCAGAGGCCTGGGGCAGGGCGGGCGTACTGGTGGGCGCACCTACCGCGTGGCGACGACGTTGCTCCAACTGTTCCGGGCTAGCCGCAGGACGGCTCATGACTACGCTTTGACCACGTTTTTTCAAGGGGGCGACGTCCCGCATGGACTGGCGTAGCCAGGCCCTGTCGCTGGGGTCCAATAAGGAAACGGGGTCTTGGGCCGCTGTAGCATTACTGGCAGGAGCCAGTTTGGCTGGCTTGCCACCCGGATCCGGTGGGCGGGGGCGCATGCGAGCCTGGGGACGGG
>NZ_JBKQGX010000028.1:0-30528 GCF_050487245.1 Alcaligenes sp. Me129 | reverse complement strand
CCATAGGAGGCTGGAAAGTCGGCGGGGCCACGCTATTGGCCGCGCCGACTTTCCAGCCTCCTATGGGGCCCAGGGTTTTCATTTGCACGGCCTGGACGCGATAGGCCTGATCAAAAGACACAGGTCGCAGCGCGTCGGGCCAGTCTTCGATGGGACGGTGTTCTTGACGGGCCTGGAGCAGACGTTGTGCCGTCGCCAGGCAGTCGGTTTGCAGTGTGGTGCTCATCAAGGCTTACCAGCCTAATAAGCAACGGCCCAAGGCTACCGCAACGGTGGCCTGCGTGGGCTCCACGACGGCAATGCCCAAAGCCTGTTCCAGCGCCTCGCGCTGATTGGCCATGCCAGCACAACCCAGCACCACCACATCAGAACCGTGCTCATCGCGCAGGCGCTGGCCGACTTCTGTCAGACGTTGCAGGGCTTTTTTCTCGTCAGCCAGCTCCGACACGCCCATATTGATAGCCAGGTCGGCGGCCAGGCGATCAGTCACCCCCATTGCACCAAAGTAGCGCAGGTGACGCGGGATAGAGGCCTGCAAAATGGACAGCACCCCAAAACGCTGGCCCAGTGACAAGGCAGTCAGCACGCCGGTTTCGGCAATGCCCAATACAGGCACATCCACTGCTTCGCGCAAGGTGTACAGGCCGGGGTCGCTAAAGCAGGCCACCACATAAGCAGCGGCGTCTTCTTTGACGCTCAGGGCCTGGGCGCGCAAGTGAGGGATCAGGGTGTCAATATCGGTCTGGCTTTGTACACCCGCCGGGCCTTGGGGCAGGCGCAGGCAGGAGATGGCCGGGCCATCGGCCAGACGCAGAGGCTGGACAGCACGGTCCAGGCCATCCGTTACGATCTGGCTGGAATTGGGGTTCAGAACGTAGATATGAGGGCGACGGTTCATGATGTTTTTATGTTTGGGTGGGCGGTAGCCCGTTTTGGTGGCTTAGTTTTTCTGACTGAAAGCGGCCTTGCAGGCCGACATACCAGTCAGAACCATGCATGCGCCCAATAGGGTCGTAAGCGTCTATATCAATGCGCCCTTCAGGCGTCAGGATGGCGTCGTCGCAGTGCAAATGCAGGATTTCGCCAATGACGATATGGCGTAGCGGGCCCAGGTCCAGCGCGGTGTGCAAGCGGCATTCAAACTGCACTGGGCATTGGGCGATACGGGGCGGCTGCACTTGCACGCTGGGGGCCAGATCCAGGCCCGCCTGCAGGTGCTCGGCCTGACCGGTCGGGTAAGCAATGCCGCAGATGTTCATGGCGCGTGCCATCTTGGCGCTGATCAGGTTCACCACAAACTGGCCGGTGGCCAGGATATTGCGGGTGGTGTCTTTCAGACCATCGGCAGAGTGCGCATCGTTTTCCAGGCCCAGTGCCAGTACGGCAGGCTCCGAGCCCATCACATTGAAAAAACTGAACGGGGCCGTGTTCACGCGCCCCTGCTGGTCACAGGTCGTGACCAGGGCAATGGGGCGCGGCAACACGGTGTTGACCAACAAGCGGTAGCGTTCGCGTTCGCCAAGCTGATCACAGGACCAGTCCATGTCAGCTCTCCAGGCTCTGGTCCAACATGACAACGGTCTGATACAGAACCCGCGTACCGTCCAGAAGCTGCTCGGACGTAATGGATTCTTCAGGGCAATGGCTGCGACCATTCAGGCAGGGAATGAAGATCATGCCCATGGGGCCGCTGGGTGCCATGTAGACCGCATCGTGACCGGCTCCGCTAGGCATGACCATGCTCGGGTATCCCAAAGCGCTGGCAGCCTGCTCGATGATGCACATCACCTCGGGCGTGCAGTCCGTGGGCTTGGCCAGGCTGACTTGCGCCGCGTCCAGACCCAGGCCCATGGCCTCGATTTCCGGGCGCAACTGGGCCAGCAGCTCCTCGGTGAAGTTCTGCATCAGTTCCTGGCGGTCGCTGCGTACTTCCACCATCATCTCAACGCGTCCGGGTACGGCATTGGAGGCGTTGGGCGTCAGATTCAGGTTACCGATGGTGGCGACCAGATAGTCTGGTCCCCCCAGAGCCCGGCGGGCCTTGCGGTCCACTTCACTGATGATCAGGCTGGCACCGACCAGAGCATCACGGCGTATGTCCATGGGTGTGGTGCCTGCATGGTCCGGGCGACCTGTGATGATGATGCGGTGGCGGCAAATACCCACGATATTGCTGACCACGCCGATAGGCAGATTGCGCGATTCCAGTACCGGGCCTTGTTCGATATGCAACTCGACAAAGGCGGCGGTATCACCGGGGGCGCGACGAGCCTGGGCTAGTTCCTGGGGACGGCCACCGATGCGGGCAATGCCTTGCGCCAGTGTTTCGCCCTGAGGATTGCGTTCGGCCAGCATGGCGTCGGACAAGACCCCGCCCATGGCGCGACTGCCTACGCAGGACACGCCATAGTCGCTGGGCTCCTCAGACAGAAAATCTACTACTTCAAAAGGATGGTCCAGCTGGATGTTCTGCTCGTTCAGGCAGCGGGCCACTTCCAGCCCGGCTAGCACGCCGATGATGCCGTCGTAGCGTCCGCCATACATCACGGTGTCGCAGTGCGAGCCAGTCGTAATCGGTGCCAGTCCGGGCTTGCGCCCTTCGCGGCGACCGATCAGATTGCCCGCGGCATCCATGCGTACGGTCAGGCCCGCTTCTTCGAACTGTTGCAGCAACCACTGACGCGATTGCAGAAACAGATCGGAGAAGGCGCGACGTGTCCAGGGCTGGTCGGGCAGCGTGAACGCGGCCAGCTCCTGGGTGCTGCGCCACAGGCGCTCCTGATTCAACAAGGGCATGGCCAGGCTCATGACAATTCGCCTGCCTTGTGCGGACGGATGAACTGACCGTCGCCCGCAGCGTTACGCACGGTTTTGCCGTCCCAGGCCAGTTGGCCGCGCACATAGGTGGCTTCCACACGCACTTGGAACTCGCGGTCCTCAAAGGAGCTCCAGGTGACGGCGGACAGGCTGGTGGACGGGTCAAAACGGTAGGTTTCGGGTTTGACGATCACGATGTCGGCATCTGCACCCACATTCAGCGAACCCTTGCGGTGTTCCAGCAGGAAGTGTTGGGCAGGGCCCCAGCACAATTGCTTGACGACCATAGTGGGGGAAATGCCGTGTTCGGCGCAGCCGGTCCAGAAGGCAGGCAGCAGGGTTTCCAGACCAGGGCCACCGGAGGAGTTCTGGAACACATTGTCAAACTGCTTGCGCTCCAGGCCCCAGCTGACGTGGTCGGAGGACACGAAGGTACATTCGTCGTTGGCGATGTGGGTCCAGAGCAGATCCATTTCCGCCTTGGGGCGAATGGGAGGGTAGTGCTTGGTCTTGGCACCGAAGCGGCGGGTGTGTTCTTCGTGGTTCAGCATCAGGTACTGCACGCAGGTCTCGATGGACGCCTTGTGGCCTGCCTGACGGTACATATTGCAGATCTCAAAACCGCGCGACAGGGACACGTGCACAGCGTGGGCACGGGCACCGGTTTGAGCACCGATTTCATAAATGGCGCTGGTGGCCAGGTTTTCGATCAGAGGGGTGTGAGCGCGCAAGAAGGCGTCCCAACCCGTATCACCGGCTTCGACCATGCGCTTGATGTTCTTGCGTGTCAGTTCCTGGTCCTGGTTGTGCACACCGCAGGCCAGGCCGGAGGGGGCAATCAGGCGGAAGGCTTCCATCAGGATGTCTTCTTCCACGCGCGGAAAGCGGTTGGGGCTAGCTTCAAAGGTAGAGAATTTGAAACCGCAAACGCCGCCTTCAATCAGGCCAGCGGCTGCTTCCAGACCGTGCTGGTCGTTCAGGGTGCCGTAGCAGGCCACGTCCACGTGGCAATCGCTTTCAATGCGGGCAATCTTGTCTTCCAGCTGAGGGCGGGAGGCAACGGGTTCGGGATCGTCGTACGGCATTTCCACCATGGTGGTCACGCCACCGGCGGCCGCCGCACGCGAGGCCCAACCCAGACCTTCCTGATTGGCCTGGCTACCAGAGTGCACCTGACCGTCCAGCACGCCGGGCATGACCCACATGCCACGCGCATCCACATGTTCACGGGCCGAAGGAGCCGCGCCAACACCGCGGGCTGCTACTCGGCCTTCGCGGACGGCCACCCAGCCGTCTGTGATGATGCGGTCGCGTTCAACAATATTTCCTCGTACTACCAGATCAAAGTCGCTCATTATCTTCCTCCTTGGATGGCTCGGACCCGCGCATCTCGCGTGCCCGCAATCGTGTTCGTTTCCATGATTGAAGCAAATCCAGTCATGAATGTCGTATGCCTATTTATCTGTAAAACATAACGTCATGTTAAGTCTTGCTTGGAGTGCGCCCAGCGCTGCACGTGATAGCGGTCGTGGCCCAGGCACAGGCAGAACGAACCTACGGCTTTGGCCAGTTTTTCCGTGATGTGGCGCTTGTCGTAGGTATTGCGTGTGATGCGTTCCTGGGCCTGCTCCACTTGTTGGCGCAGGCGAGGCATATTCACTTGTGTTAACTGTCGGTCGCGCACGGCAAACTCGCCGTCGACCATCACATGGCGCAGCGCCAGCCCGTCTTCCAGATGCACCAGCTGATTGACTGTGTTGTTATGCGGAATCCAGTTGATATGGGCCAGATCCAGAAACACGATGTCGGCCTTGCGACCCGGTTCCAGACGTCCCAACTGCTCGCCCATGCCCAGGCAGCGGGCGCTGCCTTCGGTGGCGGCGTACATCGCTTGTTCGGTTGTGACCCAGCGTTCTGTATCCGGGCCGCGCACCTTGGACGAGAAGGAGGCCAGACGCATGGCCTCGTACATATTCTGGTTATCGCCACTATTGGAGCCGTCCGTGCCCAGGCCCACGGTAATGCCGCGTTCCAGCATGGAGTTCACATCGGCAATCCCATTACCTAAACGCATATTGCTGCCGGGGTTGTGGGCCACCATGGCACCGCGTTCGGCCAGAATGTCCAGGTCGCGCTCGTCCAGCCAGATGGCGTGTGCCAGGGTGAAACGGGGCGAGATCAGGCCCAGCTTGTCCAGATGCTGAACAATGGTGGTGCCATAGCGTTTCATGCCGGTCAGGGCTTGCACATAGGACTCGCCAACGTGGCTGTGCAGGCCGATATTGCGCTCCGCGCTGATTTCACCGCAGGTTTGCAGGAACTCGTCCGAGCACAGCATGGGAATGGTCGGGGCCAAGGCCACGCGAATGCGGTCGGAGTTGCGCTGCTGGTCCAGAAAGTCCGTCAGGCCTGATAGCGTGGCCCGGAACGACTGCGGTGCCAGTTGGGCCACAAACGTTTGCAGATCCTCGGGTAGGGCTTCGATCAGGCCGGGAATGGATTGGTAGAAGGACAGGTCTGCCATCATGGGCGCTACCGTGGCCCGCATACCGGCATCCAAATAGGCCTGGGCGACGGCATTCATTCCTTCCGCCGTGGGTACGGGGACTTCAGAGTACAGGTCGTAGCTGGCGGTGCAGCCTTTCAGCAGCATTTCTGCCGCGTTCAGCTGGGTACTCAGGTATTTGTCTTCCAGATGGCGGTCGCCATTGATCCAGGGGCCAGCCGTCAATAAAAGCTCCAGCGACCAGCGATCCCCCATGGCTTTGGCATAGGTGCCGTGGCCGTGGGTGTGGGCGTTGATCAGGCCAGGGTGCAGCAGTTGGTCATCCGCTTGCACGACTGTGGCTTCAGACGGCGCGGGCAGGCCGGGCGGGCCCATGGCTTCGATCTCGCCATTCTTGATCAGAATGTCCAGAGGTTCGGCCTTGGCTTGGGCGTGGGCCAGCACCAGGCCCCCACGGATGACGGTATAACTTGATGTCATGATCAGCTCCGATTGTCCTTGATTGCCCAAGGGAACAGGATGCGTTCGGCGGCAGAAATTACCTGAAAGAACACAATGCCCAGCACGGACAAGATCGCCATGGCGCCAAAGGCAACCGGTGTCTTGAAGAAGGCCGTAGAGGTGGTGATCAAGTAGCCAAGACCTTGGTCAGCGGCTACAAATTCACCGACTACTGCACCCACCACGGATAAGGTGATGGCCACTTTCAGACCCGAGAAAATAAAGGGCACGGCAAAGGGCAGGCGGATACGGAAGAACTCTTGCAAGCGGGTGGCGCGGCAGGCACGGACCAGCTCGATCAGCTCGGGTGGGGCCGCCAGCAGGCCGGAGGTCATGGAGATCACCAGCGGGAAGAAGGCCACCAGAAAAGTCACCACGACGCGTGGTAGCTCAGTGGGTCCAAAGATAATGACCAGAATCGGAGCCAGGGCCACCTTGGGGATGGACTGGGTCAGGATCAGCAGCGGAAAGCTGATCACAATCGACAGCAAAAAGCCCAGCATGATGGTGCGCGTGGACACCAGCGTGTGCATCAGCATGGCCTCTTTCATTTGCATGGAATCGGCCCAGATGCGCGAGGGGGCGGGCACCAGATATTCAGGGATATCAAACAGGCGGCTGGCCAGCTCCCACAGGATGACCACGGCAATCAGGGTGATGGCCGGGATGGTAATTTCATTGAAATCGCGCAGGCGCAATCGTCGCTTGCGCACAGGCGCAGCGGCCAGGGTTTGAGTTTGCTCGCTCATCAAGCCACCTCGTGTTGGAAAATAAGTTCACGGACGGCGGCGGCACAGCGCGTAAATTCCGGCGTGCCCACCAGAGAAAAGTCGCGTTCGCGGGGCAGGTTTACATCCAGAATTTCGGTAATCTGGCCGGGGCGCGGCGACATCACCACAATGCGGTGACCCAGCATGACGGCTTCGGAAATCGAGTGCGTCACAAACACAATGGTTTTGGGGTCTTCGTACCAAAGCCGCAGCAGTTCCAGCGTCATGGTTTCGCGGGTCAGCGCGTCCAGGGCGCCGAACGGCTCATCCATCAGCACCACTTTGGGGTTGTGAACCAGTGCGCGGCAAATGGCCACGCGTTGCTGCATGCCGCCCGACAATTGCTTGGGGTGGTGGTGCAGGAAATTGCCCAGACCAGCGGTGGTCAGCAGACGCGTGGCGCGGCTGCGGGCCTGATCGTCCAGACGACCCATGATGCTGGATGGCAGGAGGGTGTTGTCCAGAATATTGGCCCAGGGCACCAGGGTCGGGGCCTGGAACACAATGCCGGTGTCCTGGCGAGGGTGGGCAACGATTTCATCATCAATGCTGACGGTGCCGCTTGTGGGCATCAGCAAGCCTGCAATCAGGCGCAGCAGGGTGGATTTCCCACAGCCCGACGCGCCGACGATGGCAATGATTTCGTTGTCCTGGATGTCCAGATTGATTTGTTTCAGTGCCTGAGTCTCGCGCTCGGTATTACGACCGTAGATCAGGTTCACGTCTTGAATGCGTATCACAATGCGCTCCTAGGCGCGCGCCGGCCCGCCTGGGCCAAGCCGGAGCACGCGCGAAAATCAGTTCAGCTCAGGGCTTGGCCGTGCCGTTGGCCTTGACGATGAACTGGGTGTCGTAGGCTTGGTGATAGTCCCAGGCGGGATCCAGGCTTTGGGCTTCTGCAACGGCCTCGTAGGTGTTTTTCATGCGGCCTTCTTCCAGGCTGCCTACTCCGTGCTCGGCACTGAAATCGGTGTAGATGTAGCCCAGCACCGCGTTCAGGTTGCCCATGCAGTCATCAAGGTCGATTTCCGGATTGGCCTTTACGTGGGCCTGACAAGCCGTGTCCGGGTCCTTGCGGGCGGCTTCCCAGGCTTCGATGGTGGCGTCCAGGAAGTTCTGCACCATTTGTGGACGCTCGGTCAGTGTCTTGTCGGTGGCGAATACGGACAGGGCGTAGATGTTGAAACCCTGATCGCTAAAGGGCAGCACCACGATTTCCTTGCCAAAACGCTTGGCCTGCTTGTTCTGGTAGTAGTAGTTGGTGGCCAGGAAAGGAGCGGCGTCCACTTTGCCGTTGATCAGCAGCGGTGCCATGGAGGAGCCGTCAACGGTCACCCACTGAATCTTGTCGGGATCGGTGTTGGCCTTGCGCGCCACCATGGGGAAGTAAAGCTTGTGGCTGTTACCGGGCGAGACGGCAATTTTCTTGCCTTCCAGGCCGGAGAAATCGGTAATGCCCGAGTCTTTGCGCACAAATAGGGAATGGGCCGAGTGTGAGAAGGTGGAAGCAATGGCCTTGATGGGAGTCTGGCTGTTCTGACGTGAGGTCAGAATGGCGGAAATATCGGCCAAGCCAATATCGGCCGCGCCGCCAGCCACTTTCAGAACTGTGTCACCCGAACCGGTGCCACGGGTAATCTTCAGGTTGATGCCGTGTTTCTCGTAAATCCCGTTGGCAATGCCCGAGTAATACGGGGCATAGTCGCCGGTGGGGATGAAGTCCAGCATCAGATGAACGTTGTCAGCAGCGTGGGCGGTGGGCGCAGCGGCGGCCAGTCCCAAGCCCAGCACCGCCAGGGTGCGAGCAAGCAGGGTTTGCATGATTTTGTCTCCGTGTCGTAGTTATGAAGCCGCTCTGTAAGCCCGTTGCGATCAAGGCGCGCCGGGATGGCAGCTTGAAAAAATTGAAACATAGGCAAATCAAAATGTCTTATGCTTATTTGTGCTCGAAACATAAGGCTACGTTAAGGGATGCTGCTCAATCTTCGTCAAATCGAGGTTTTTCGCGCGATCATGCTGACCGGTTCCATCAGCAAGGCGGCGCAATTGCTGAACGTGTCGCAACCGGCCATCAGCCGCCTGCTGTCCTATACCGAATCGCGTATTGGTCTGGTGCTGTTCGAGCGCATCAAGGGGCGTCTGTACCCCACGCCCGAGGCGCGTCGGCTCTATCAGGAGGTGGAGCAGGTTCATAACAGCGTGCAGCGGGTAAACGAGGTGGCCACCGACCTGATCGAAAAGCGCCACGGCAGCTTGCACATTGCCGTCAGCCCCAGTCTGGGCCAGACCTTGATCCCCATGGCGGTGACGCGTTTTCGCCAGGCATTCCCGGACGTGAAGGTGTATGTGCGCACGCTGATTTCCAGTGATCTGGTACAGGCTTTGGTCACCCAGCAGGCCGAGGTCGGTGTGGCTATCGTGCCGCTGACGCATCCCAGCTTGCATGCCCAATCCATTTATGAAAACCATCTGGTGGCGGTGTTGCCAGCCAGCCATCCTCTGGCCGACAAGCAGGAACTGGACGCCAGCGATCTGGAAGGGCTGGACCTGATTGGTTATGGCAATGACACTCCTTATGGCCAGATGGTGCAGCAGTTATTTGGTAACCGTCCTGGTGTGCCGCAACTGGCGGTAGAAGTGCGTTTGACGCATATTGCCTGTGCCATGGTGCAGGCTGGAGCCGGGATTGCAATTGTGGACGAGCTGGCCGTGGCAGGCCGGGTCTGGCCGGATGTGGTGGTGCGCCCCATTAATCCGCGCACCACCATGCCTTTGCACATGCTGCATTCCAATGTGGTGCCGGTGTCGCAATTGGCTCACGACTTCATGAAAGTGGTCATTTCTACCGCCTCCCGAGGGATGCGGGCAGGCTGGGCTTGAGTGATTCATCCATAAATACATCGTCCCCCCACGCTGCGCTTTTGCTTGGCGGCCTCTCAAGGGGGGGGACTTACCCTTATCAAGGGCGACTGTCGGGAAATGTGCGTGTTCGCGTATTGCGCCGCGTATAAGGGGTACGGGTATTTGCTTAACCCTGTGTTATGAAGGGTTAATAAAAAAGCATATGACATCAAGGTTTTGCCAATCCTAGAATTAAAGCACTACAAACAGAAAATGGATGGCAAGGAGACCTTATGCAAGGCGTATACACAATCGCCCCGTTGGCTGCGGCTGTATTCCGCAAAAACACCCTGTCCCGCTGGGGACGTGTCAGCAGCAAAGCCGGCTTGATGCTGGCCACATTGGCTGCCGGCGTGGCCTTGAGCCTGCCCGCTCATGCGGTCAACCCCAATCAGGGCAAGATGTTCAAGGTGGCTGCAGACGTGGGCCTGGTTCCGTTTTTCATGCGCGGCACCGATGGCAAGCTGGATGGCTTTTCCAATGATCTGACCCAGGAAGTGGCCCGACGCATGGGTTACGAGGGGGCGGAGGTCATCGACACCCCGTTTTCCGCTATTTTTGCGGGCTTGTTTTCCAGTCGTTACGACATGGTGGCGGCTCCCACCAACACCACACGTGAACGTGCGGAGCAAATGCTGTTTGCCGAGCCGTATATGGCGGGCGGCCTGAGCTTTCTGGCTAAAAAGGGCGCGACCGTCAATGCACTGGAAGACCTGAAAGGCAAGACCATTGCCGTCAATAACGGCAGCTTCTCGGACCGCTGGTTGCAGGACAACCAGGAAAAATACGGCTACAAGATCCAGCGCTTCAACAAGAACACGGATGCCGTGCAGGCCGTGGCTATTGGTCGCGCCTTTGCCAATATGTCCGAGACTCCTTTGGCACGCTATATCGCCACCCAAACCCCCGCACTGGCCCCGGTCTACGACATGACCACCGAGGCTAACTACGCCTTTGCCTTCCGCAAGGACGACACGGCCCTGCGTAATCGCGTGGATGAAGTGCTGGAATGCATGAAGCAGGACGGCTCCCTGTCCAAGCTGCATGTGAAGTGGTTCGGTACGGAACCCAATGCTGGTACGGCCATGACGGTGATTTTCCCCGGCTATGGCGTGCCCGACTTCCCTGGCTACGAGCCCACCGAGCACACCCCCGACTGCTCCCGTCCTTAAAAGCGCCTTCGCGCTGTTTCTCTAGCTATATGGCCCTGCAGGGGCCGGTCCCCGCCTGCCCGACTGGCAGGCGGTCAAGGAGCGACCATGAGTGAAATTGTCCGCATCCAGGGCTTGCGCAAATCGTTTGGGCAGGCCGAAATTCTTAAAGGCATAGACCTGAGCGTCAACACCGGCGAAGTTGTCGTGATGATTGGCGGCTCGGGCTCGGGCAAAAGTACCTGTCTGCGCTGCATCAACCGTCTGGAAACCCCGACCAGCGGCACGATTGTGGTGGCTGGCAGTGATGTGACCTGTCCGCGCACCGACCTGAACCAGGTGCGCCAGAACATAGGCATGGTGTTTCAGGGCATACACCTGTACCCGCATATGACGGCGCTGGGCAATGTGATGCTGGCGCTGCGCAAGGTGAAAAAAGTGCCCAAGGCGCAGGCCGAAGAGCAGGCCCGCCATCATCTGGAACAGGTGGGTCTGGCCCAGCGTATCGAACACTATCCCAGCCAGTTGTCCGGCGGCCAGCAGCAGCGGGTGGGCATTGCCCGCGCGCTGGCGCTGGAGCCCAAAGTCATGCTGTTTGACGAGCCTACCTCGGGCCTGGACCCGGAGCTGGTCGGTGAAGTGCTGAACGTGATGAAACGCACCCGCGATGCGGGCATGACCATGGTGATTGTTACGCACGAAATGCAGTTTGCCCGCGAAGTAGGGGACCGCATTGTGTTCATGGACCAGGGCGTGATTCTGGACCAGGGCAGTCCCGATGAAATTCTGTGTAAGCCGCGTCACAAGCGTATTCAGGATTTTCTGAGCCGCATGAACTGAGGCCGGCCATGGATCAGATAATTTATTACTTCTTTAACTGGACGCTGATCAGCCCCTATTTGCCCGAGATCATGCAGGGCTTTTGGGTCACGCTGCAAATGGCCGTGATGACCGTGGTTCTGGGCACTGTCCTGGGCCTGGGTCTGGCCGTGTTGCGTTGCTACGGCTGGCGCCCCGTCAATATCTTGATGACCTTGTATGTGGACGTGTTCCGTGCGATTCCGCAGCTGGTCATTATTGTGCTGGTGTTCTTCGCTTTGCCGTCCCTCGGGATTGTGATTGAGCCCGTACCCGCCACGGTGCTGGCCTTGAGCCTGGTGCTGTCTGCCTTTGCAGAAGAAATCTTCTGGTCTGGCATTGCTTCAGTGCCTACGGGGCAGTGGGAAGCGGGCCGGTCCACCGGCATGGGTTTCAGTCAGACGCTGTTTGCCATCATCCTGCCGCAAGCCGTGCGCCTGGCGATTCCACCACTGACCAATCGCGCTATCGGAATTACCAAAGGCACCACCTTGGGTTCGGTGATTGCCGTGCCTGAGCTGCTTAATGTGTCCAGCAATATCCAGTCCAACATCGCCAACCCCACCGCCTTTACGGCCGGGGCCATTTTGTTCTGCCTGATTTTCTTCCCCTTCGTTCATCTGACGAGGGTGCTGGAACGGCGCTATGCGATCAAGTCGTAGGAGTGACGCGCTATGGAACTGATCGATACTTTTCTGAACCCGAAGATTCTTGCCGCCAGTTGGCCCTTGCTGCTTCAGGGCTTGTGGCTGACCGTCAAGCTCTCGGTGATCATCGTGCCGCTGGCTGCCTTGCTGGGTCTGGTGATTGCCTGCCTGCATTACCAGCAGCATCGCTGGCTGAACAGGCTGATCCTGCTGTACGTGGATTTCTTTCGTGCCTTCCCACCTTTGGTGCTGCTGATCTTCATTTACTACGGCCTGCCGTTCCTGGGCCTGCCCTTGAATGAGTTTTCCGCCACGGTGCTGGCGCTGGTTTTGAACAGCAGTGGTTACTTCGCGGAGATTTTCCGTGCCGGGCTGGAGTCGGTGTCCCCCGGCCAGAACGAGGCGGCGCGCTCGACCGGCTTGAACGCCCGTCAGGCCATGGCCTATGTGGTTGTGCCCCAAGGTGTGCGCAATGTAATTCCGGATCTGGCCAGCAACACGCTGGAAGCCATCAAGCAGACTTCGATTGCTTCGGCTGTGGCCTTGCCTGAACTGCTGCGTTCGGCCCAGATCGTGCAGGGCGAGACCTATAGCCAGACGCCTCTGGTGGCCGCTGCGCTGATTTACTTCATTCTTCTCTGGCCCTTGGTACGCATGATTTCGCGTATGCAAAAGCCATTTGTTATTCCACGTTGAGCCTAAGCGTAATTATGAAAAATAAAGGTGTCTTTTCCATTTGCCCCACTCCCTTCAAACCGGGTGGTGAGTTGGATTTGCAAAGCCTGGTCAGTCTGGTGAATTTCCAGCTGGAAGCCGGTATTCACGGCTTGGCGATTTTGGGAGTGATGGGTGAACTGCACAAGCTCAGTACGTTTGAGCGTCGGCGTGTCATTGAAACCGTCGTGGCGGCAGTGCGCGGTGCTGTGCCGGTCTGGGTGGGAGTGCGGGCCATGGGAACGGCAGCGGCGGTGGAGCAGGCTCGCAGCGCTGAAGATCTGGGGGCCGATGCGATTTTTGTCGCTCCCTTGGCGGGGGCGGATGACGATATGCAGGTGTCCTTTTACCGCCAGATTGTGCAGGCTATTCGTTTGCCGGTGGTCATTCACGACTTCCCGGAACTGTTCGCCGCCCGCATCAGTCCGGCCTTGGCTGTGCGTTTGAAGGCAGAGGCGGGTGTGTCCATTCTGAATTCCGAAGACCCTCCCGTCGGACAGAAGATTACCGCTGTGCGGGGTCTGTCGGGTGATGCCTTGCCGATCTTGAGTGGCTTGGGTGGCATGCATTTTCTGGAAGAGCTGCAACGGGGGGCCGATGGCGTGGTCACCGGCTTCTCCTTCCCGGAGATTCTGCTCAAGGTCTATGCCTTGCACCGTCAGGGCGAACAGGAGGAAGCCGCCCGTGTGTTTGACCGTTATTGCTCGCTGATCCGTTACGAGTTTCAGCCTTTGGTGGCGCTGGCCCTGCGCAAGTATTCCTATATGCGCCGTGGCATCATCGCCTGCGATGCGACGCGTGATCCGGCGACGGCTCTGGACCATATCAGCCGGGATGAGTTTGAGGCTGTGGTGCGCCGTGTGGGTCTGGACTTGTCGGCAACGGGTGTGCAAACCGTTTAAACCTTGCTGTTCTTGAGTAACTGCTGCATTTGTTGGATTTGCCGGGTAAATAACGTCTGGGGGGCCCCGGCGTTATTTAGCCGGTTTTTTTGCTTGCGCTTCTTCTTCTTCTTCTTCTTCTTCTTCTTCTTCTTTGGCCCTTGTAGAGCGGAGCTGTGTCCGAAGCAGGAGGCTGGCGAGATAAGGAAATAAGAAGCGTAAACGAGGCTGCATGTTTAGATCGTGTCTCGTGAAAACGCCGGTCTGGGCCGGGGGCCGTCCTCCGGGCTTGGCTCCTTGCCGGTGCTGCGCACCGGTGCCCTGGTCAGGCTTGCTATTCGGGCGCGCCCTGAACTCGCGAAAGTGCCTTGTCCCCCGGACAAGGCACAAGCATTTCGCTCAAACAGCAGGGCGCTTGTACCCCGAATAGCAAGCCTGCCTGCGGCAAGAAGCCTGAATCGCCCAGAGGACGGCCCCCGGCCCAGACCGGCTCACAATGACTATCAATATGAGCCCTTCCTCCTTTTGGAGTCTGGCGGTATGTGGCTCTTTGGGTTGCTGTCGCGGCGGGAGGGGCTTGAGGGGGGCGAGGTTGGCGTGTTGATCGTCGCTCTCAATAGTTAGCGGTGGGTGTGGGGGGACGCAAAAATAGGAGCCAAGCACTAACTATTGAGAGCCAGGCACTTCATGGGAGCATGAACCTTGCTCAGGATATCCCGCTCAACACAATGTTGTGCGTAATCGGGAGCTTGTCGTGCGTCTTTGACGCCGAAGCCAATGCGCTTGTCACGGTGATTGTTGTTGTCTCAGTCTCTTGTTCTTTTAGGTTTTCTTGCTCACTCAGGCGCTTTTATAGGCGCATAAGGAGTTGGTACAAGGACGAGAGGTGCTGCGGCCAGGCGGCTTTGGGTTGAAAAGCCTTTGACCAGGAGTTGGCCTCTAGCCTGCCTGGGTGTTGCCAGAGTTTTTGAAGTGGCTGGAGCCGCGCAGTATGATCAGACATTCTGCCCTTGGATCGGGATTGCCATGTTTGCCTATGTCGGGCTGCGTACTGCCTGCTTTGATACGCCTTTAGGGGCGATGCGTCTGTTGGTGGACGCTCAAGGTGCCTTGCTGCGTCTGGATTTCGAGGAAGAGACCGTCCATGGTCTGACACCCGAGCAATTGGCGGGTCTGATCTCCGAGCCTGCGTTGGCCGAGCCTGTGCGGACTCAACTGGATGCGTATTTTGCCGGTAAGCTGCAACAGTTTGATCTGCCTTTCAGCTTGCAAGGGACCGAGTTTCAGCAACAGGTCTGGCAGGCCTTGCTGAGCATTCCCTATGGTCAGACCTGGACTTATGGCCAGATGGCCGAACATCTGGGCCGTCCCAAGGCGGTCCGTGCTGTGGGTCAGGCCTGTGGTCTTAATCCCATCAGCATCATCGTGCCCTGCCATCGTGTGCAGGGTGCCAATGGCATGTTGACCGGCTTTAGCTCCGGTTTGCATCGCAAGGCCAGCTTGCTGGACTTTGAGCGCCGTGTGCATTTGACGGGCACAGGCGACATTCAGGCCAGCATGCCTGCCCAGCTGGATTTGTTCTAACGCAGGCCAGGGCTCACTCCGTACCCAAATCAACAAGCCCCCGTGCACAGAATCACAAGTCCGGGCTTGTCCTCGTCCCTATACTGGATTCGTTAAGAATCAACTATTCCGTGTGGAGACAGACTATGGGGCAGGACGTACAACCCGAGCGCAACGCGATTCGCGAACACATGATTATTGACGGCAAGCCCGTCACTGAATCTCAGGGACCCACGATTCCCGTTTACGACCCCGCAACAGGCCAGGTGATCGCGCATCAACCTGAGGCCGGTGCTGCTGGCGTAGACCTTGCCGTGCGTGCCGCACGCCAGGCTCTGGAGCAGGGCGAATGGGCTCAGATGCTGCCCGCCCAGCGCGAGCGCCTCTTGTTGCGTCTGGCTGATTTGATTGAATCCCACGCGGATGAGCTGGCTCGTCTGGAAACCCTGAACAACGGCAAGCTGCTGTTCTTCTCCTACGGCCTGGAAGTGGCGGCCAGCGCACAATGGCTGCGCTACATGGCTGGCTGGGCCACCAAGATGAATGGCGAATTGCTCTCGCCTTCCATCGGCTTTCCTCCCGGCGTGAAATACCACGCTTACACCCGCCAGGAACCGGTTGGTGTGGTGGGCGCTATCGTGCCCTGGAACTTCCCGCTGCTGATGGCGGTGTGGAAGATTGCGCCTGCCATGGCCGCCGGTTGTACCGTGGTTCTGAAGCCTGCTGAAGAGACACCGCTGACCGCCATTCGTCTGGCCGAGCTGGCTCTGGAAGCTGGTTTCCCCGCCGGTGTGATCAACGTGATCACGGGGCGTGGCGAAAGCACAGGTGCGGCTTTGACGGCTCACCCTGGCGTGAACAAGATCTCCTTTACCGGCTCCACGGAAGTGGGCAAGTTGATCGGTCATCAGGCCGTCAATGACATGAAGCGCATGTCTCTGGAGCTGGGCGGCAAATCCCCCGTGGTCATCATGGACGATTGCGATGTGGACATGGCCATTCAAGGTGCGGCCAACGCCATCTTCTTTAACCAGGGCCAGGTATGTACTGCCGGCTCGCGTCTGTTCGTGCAAAAAGGCATTTACGAGCGCGTGGTGCAGGGCGTAGCCGATCTGGCTTCTTCCATGACTCTGGGCTCGGGCTTTGAGCAGTCCACCCAGATTGCTCCGCTGATTTCCGCCCGTCATCAGCAGCGCGTGCAGAACTACATTGATGTGGGCCGCCAGCAAGGCGGTCGCATGTTGGCAGGCGAGGGTGCTCGCCCCGAGCAGGGCTACTTTGTACGTCCTACCGTGTTTGCCGACGTCGCTCCCGATGCTCGCATCATGCGTGAAGAAATCTTTGGTCCCGTGGTGGTCGCGACCCCGTTTGATACCGAGGCGCAGGCACTGCAGTTGGCCAACGATACAGACTTTGGCCTGGGTGCCAGCGTCTGGAGTCAGGATCTGGCCCGCGTCCAGCGTTTGACTGCTGGCATCAAGGCCGGAACCGTGTGGGTCAACACCCACAACATGCTGGACCCCAGCATGCCCTTTGGTGGCTACAAGCAGTCCGGCCTGGGTCGGGAGCACGGGCGCGCTGCGGTAGAGGCTTACCTGGAGACCAAATCGGTCTGCATGGCCTACCCGGCAGCCTAGCTAGGGATAAAGGCGCGAACACAATAACGATACCGTTCGCGCCTCTTTGAGGAGACAACAATAATGTATGCAATTTTGCAGCGGACCGCTCTGGCCTTGGCCTTGAGCGGCGTCAGTGCCGGTGCCGCCCTTGCGGGCGACCCCAGTGCGCGGGACTGGATTCCTGCTCCGGTAGGGACCAACATCCTGGCGGTCTACATGATGGGCCTGAAGTCTCACGGTTTTTATGATCAGGGTTCACGAATTGGCGACAGCCCCAAGTTGAATGTGCAAGGCATGATTTATCGTCAGATGCACTTTCGCGAACTGGCCGGCAAGACGGTGCAGTACGAGCTGATCGTGCCCGGTTTTCGCAACACGCTGGATGTTCCAGGGCAAGACCGGGATCGCATGACCGGTATTGGTGATGTGACTGCCGGTGCGGCCGTGTGGCTGCACAACGATCCGGAAAACCGTTTCTGGTTTGCGTGGGAACCTTTCATTACGGCTCCTACAGGTCGTTACCACGGCTCGCAGGCCGATGTGTCTTCCGGCAAGAACCGCTGGAGCACCATCCAGGACTTTGCGATTGTGAAAGGCTTTGGGGAGTCTTCCTTTATTGAAGGTGTGGCGGAATTCGAGTTCTTTGGCAACAACAAGAACTACTACGGCCAGACTCTGAAAAAAGACACGGCAATCCGCCTGATGGCCCTGGTTTCAACCAACCTGACTGAAAAGACTTATGTAGGTATGCGCTACCGCTACGAGACAGGTGGCCGTGAGCGGGTCAATGGCCAGACCACGGCGACGCGTGCACGTAACCACCAGTTGGCCGCCGAGATCACCCACCAGTTGACTGACGCTCACCAGGTGCAATTGCAGTACATCCATGATTTGAAAGTCGAGAATGGCCCGCGCATGCGCGGCCTGCAATTCCGTTATGCCTATGCGTTCTGACAGCGTGGACGCCCATGAGGAGAGACATCCAATGAAGTCTAAATTTAAATTAACGACCGCCGCCGCCATGTTGGGGCTGATGGTACTGGCCGGTGGCGCGCAGGCCCAGGACAAGCCGCGCGAAGTCCTGACAGGTGGTCACAGTGTGTCTGCCCCGCAGGAAAACCGTATCTACGTCATGGACTCGGTGTTCATGCACCTGACCGAAAGCCGTGTGCACGTTTATGACTACACCAACGGCAAGTTCCTGGGCATGGTACCCACCGCCTTCAACGGCCACGTGCAGGTGTCCAACGACGGCAAGAAAATCTACACCATGACCACCTATCACGAGCGCATTACGCGTGGAAAGCGCTCGGATGTGGTGGAAGTGTGGGATGCCGACAAGCTGACCTTCGAGAAGGAAATTTCCCTGCCACCCAAGCGTGTGCAAGGTCTGAACTATGACGGTCTGTTCCGTCAGACGACGGACGGCAAGTTCATCGTGCTGCAAAACGCCTCGCCAGCGACCTCGATCGGGATCGTGGACGTGGCCAAGGGTGATTATGTGGAAGACGTTACCGCTGCCGCCGGTTGCTGGAGCGTAATCCCCCAGCCCAACCGCCCACGCAGCTTCATGACTATTTGTGGCGATGGTGGCCTGTTGACCATCAATCTGGGCGAGGATGGTAAAGTCGCCAGCCAGTCGCGCAGCAAGCAGATGTTCTCCGTGAAGGATGATCCGATCTTTATCGCTCCGGCTCTGGACAAGGACAAGGCTCACTTCGTGTCCTACTACGGCAATGTCTACAGTGCGGATTTCAGCGGTGACGAGGTCAAGGTAGATGGCCCCTGGTCCTTGCTGAACGACCAAGACAAGGCCAAGAACTGGGTGCCCGGTGGCTACAACCTGGTGGGTCTGCATCGCGCCAGCGGTCGCATGTATGTGTTCATGCATCCCGATGGCAAAGAGGGCACTCACAAGTTCCCCGCGGCCGAGATCTGGGTCATGGACACCAAGACCAAGCAGCGTGTAGCCCGCATTCCAGGGCGTGATGCCTTGTCCATGACCATTGATCAGCAACGCAATCTGATGCTGACCCTGGACGGTGGCAATGTGAACGTCTATGACATCAGCCAGCCTGAACCCAAGTTGCTGCGCACCATTGAAGGCGCCGCAGAAGCATCCTTGCAAGTTCAGTTCCACCCAGTTGGGGGTGTCTGATATGGACCCGGTCCTGACCTATGCCAGCCTGGCTTGCTTGGCCGTGCTGATGGGACTGGGGGCGCTGGATAAACTGCGTCACTTCAGCCTGTTCGAGGCAGCCGTTGGCGGTTATCGATTGTTGCCGGAAGTGTTGTTACGACCGTTCAGTGTGCTGTTTGTCGCTGCCGAGGCCTTGAGTGCGCCTTTGCTGCTGTGGCCAGCTAGCCGTTCGCTGGGGGCGGTTCTGGCCCTGTGCGTCCTGCTGGTCGCCACCAGTGGCATTGTGATGAACCTGCTGCGTGGCCGCCGCGATGTGGATTGCGGCTGCTCCGGGCTGGGGGAATCCTCCGGTGGTCTGTCCTGGTGGCTGGTGGCTCGCAATGCCTTGCTGGCTGCGCTGGCGGTGGCCAGCGGTGACTGGGCCATCAGCAGCGCCCGTGAACTGGTCTGGGTGGACGGTTTGACCTTCTTTGGTGCCACCTTGGCCTTGCTGGGCCTGTACTATGCGGCCAACCAGCTGATCGAATCCCATCTGAAATTCCAGAAAATGCAGAATTCTTAGGAGACCTAAATGACCGCTTTAATGATTTCCAACGTCATTTTATGGGTAATCGTACTGGCCCTGGTGCTGGTTGTACTTGCCCTGTCGCGCCAGATTGGCGTGTTGTACGAACGGGTAGCCCCCATGGGCGCCCTGACTATGGATAAAGGCCCGCAGGTGGGTGATGCCGCTCCCGTCATGGAATTGCAGGACCTGCGCGGTCGTGCCGTTACCGTGGGCGTGGCTGGCCCGCGTAGCCAGTTGATTTTCTTCATGTCGCCTACCTGCCCGGTGTGCAAGAAGCTCTTGCCGATTCTGAAGTCCATTCAGGGCTCGGAAGGTCAGTGGGTAGATATTGTGCTGGCCAGTGATGGCGAGATGCCCGAGCATCTGGCTTTCTACCAGAAAGCACAACTGGACGCCTTCCCTTACGTCCTGTCCACACAGCTGGGCATGGGCTTTCAGATCAGCAAACTGCCTTACGCCGTCCTGATCGACGAGAACGGTGTGGTGCGCGGCAAGGGTCTGGTCAATTCGCGTGAACAGCTGGAAAGCCTGTTTACCGCCAAAGACCTGGGCGTGGCCTCGGCGCAAGAATACTTGGCCGGTGACTCGGGCATGAAGCAAGTGCAGGTATCACGAAAGGAGAACGTCAATGCGTTGGCTGGATAAATTTGGGGAGAGCCTCTCCCGTTCTGTGGCCCACAAGACTTCGCGTCGCAGCGTGCTGCGCTCGGTGGGCAAATTAATGGTCGGTTCGGCCTTTGTGTTGCCTGTATTGCCGGTGGCTCGCGCCGCCGATGGTGGTGGCAGCAGCAGTGGTGCCGATCACATCAGTCTGAATCCCGATCTGGCGAATGAAGACGAAGTGAACTCCTGCGACTACTGGCGTCATTGTGCGGTGGACGGGTTCCTGTGCTCTTGCTGCGGTGGCACGACCACCACCTGCCCTCCGGGCTCGACGCCTTCGCCCATCTCGTGGATTGGCACCTGCCACAACCCGCATGATGGCAAGGACTACCTGATCAGCTACCACGACTGCTGCGGCAAGACCGCTTGCGGCCGCTGCCAGTGCAACACGCAGACCCGCGAGCGCCCTGGTTACGAGTTCTTCCTGCACAATGACGTGAACTGGTGCATGGCGAACGAGAACAGCACCTTCCATTGCACGACATCGGTACTGGTTGGCTTGGCTAAAAACTAAAAAAGGCCCGTCGGGCTGCCAGTCATGCGGGAAGAACGGTCCTTGGGACGCCAGTTCTTTCCTGCATAGGCAGCCCCAGGGTTTGAACAAGGTGCCGGGCGGCCAGGATGGCGTTCGGTCACTTAAGGAGGCATCACTGTGTGGACATCTTTGCGCCTGGCCTGTTTGGGCGCCGTACTCCTGGCGTTTACGCCTTGGGCCCATGCCCAAGAAGAGATGGCCGGAACGGGCGATTACCTGCAAAGTTCGCAGGCTTTCAAAGACTATATGCTGCAATGCGCAGGTTGCCATCGCTACGATGGCCAGGGCCTGACGCATCGGGGCATCCCCAATTTCAACCAGTCCATTGGCTTGTTTACACGCCTGCCAGCTGGACGGGACTATATGATTCGAGTGCCCGGTGCCTCGCAGTCGCAACTGGATAATGCCGATCTGGCTCGTGTGCTGAACTGGATTGTGGCCAAGTTCAGCCCGGAAGAAATGACACCCGATTACCGACCCTTTACCTCGGCCGAGGTAGGGGCATCGCGCCGGCATCGTTTTGATGATGTACTCAAGGCGCGTACGGAGCTAACCGTCAAGATGAACAGTATGGGTCTGGAGCCTGCGCCCTACCTGTACGGCTCCATGGATCGCTGATACAGCGGGTTAACGACCGTAGACGCTTGAATTTTTTAGGGCTATAAGAAAGGGGGCATATTCTGCCCCTTACCCCGATCAATTGTGTTGGCCGAAAGGGCACTCAGGCAATGTCTATGTTATTGCGCACTCCCTCTGCTTCTTTCAAGAGCCTGGCTGCTTGGCAGGAAGTGGTGTGCGCGTACTTTGTGCCCTTGGAAGTTCAGCCGGATTCTCGCCGTGGTTTCTCCAACCGGGCGGCAACCGATCGCATGGGTTCGGTCGATGTCATGGAACTGTGTACCAGCGCGCAGCGCGTGCGTCGTACCCAGGCCTTGGCCAGCCGATCCGAGCAGGCGCTGTACAAGGTCACCTTGCAGATCAGTGGCAGCAGTCAGATTCAGCAGGATAATCGCAGTGGCATCTTGCACGCCGGGGAGTGGGGCATTTATGACACCACCCGCCCTTACGAAGTGGCCGTGCAGGATCAATCCCATTTTCTGGTCTTGCAGTTCGAGGAAGAGCGTTTGCTGCCTTGGTTGCCCTGGCTAAGCGATGCGGTGGCCCGCTCGTTCTCCGCCACGACAGGTCCGGCCCGAATTGCCATGGATATGCTGCGTTTGGGTTTGCAGGAGCGCGGGCACTTGTCGCCCTCGGCCTTGAGCGAACTGTCCCAGACCGTGATTCGCATGATGGCTCTGAGCCTGGCCGATGGTCGCCCGGTGACGACCGAGTCCGCCCTGGACGAAGTGCGGCGCGGGCAGCTACTGCAAATTCAGCAATACGTGCAGGATCATCTGGGTGATACCGGTTTGAATGCCCAGTCCCTGGCGCTGCAGTTTCGCATTTCACGCCGTTATCTCTACAAGCTGTTCGAGCTGTGCGGGCAAGCGCCTGCCGATTACATCATGGCCGCCCGCCTGGAGCGCGCCTGTCAATTGTTGGTGGACGGCAAACCCGGTCGGCAGATCAGTGAGCTGGCCTGGCAAATGGGCTTTTCCGACGCGGCCGTGTTCAGCCACGCCTTCCGGCGACGCTATGGCGTATCGCCCAGCGAATGGCGTCGCAGCCGTATTTGCGGCGATTAAGTACAGCTACGTAGACGCAACTCCGACTTATCGCAGACGGGTCGGATTTCTATCCTAGAGGCTCATGATTATGGGGCGGCCGGTGTGGTTCGCCCGGCTTCTCAAGGACAGTCTTATGCGTCTACACCTCGATTGTGCGTTGCTGCACACCCAGCCATCGTGGGCTCAGAATCTACTGGCCATCATCCCGCCTTGCGAGCGCTTGCAGCTGCATGTTCTGCAGGCGCCACCACCGCCCCATCCCGATCAGGAGTATTTGTTTTTGCGCAGCGCATCGGCCTTGCTGCTGCGTTTTGATGCCTGTCTGATTCCCATCGAAGCGGCCACCCTGATTCACGTGCGTCGAGCCTTGTCGGTGGCCCAAGGTCATTTGCCAGTGCCGGTCTTTGGTTTGCTGCGGGGTGCTATCAAGGCCGCGGCCCTGACAGACCTGCTGGAACTGGGTCTGGCAGACTACGTGCGCGAGCCTTTATGCCTGGACGATTTGCGCGCCCGCATCAATCGTCAGCGTTTACAGACCTCTTCCCACGCTTTGAATGAACCGGGGCTGTCGGGTCGGATACACTATAGGGTGCAGGAAAACCAGGATCTGGTCCTGCACCCCGGCCCAACGGAGCAGCGCCTGTCGCAAACGATCTTGCAACAGGAGGGGACAACGCTGGAAGCCTATGCCGCTGCGGTAGCCTCGCGCTACGCCAGCAGCCAGGAATCTTTCAAAGTTGCCAAGGGACGGATAGTGGCCCGCTTCGAGCAGGCTTATATCCACGCCGCCCTTGATCGCCATAGCGGCAATATCGCCATGGCGGCCCGCTCCGCGCAAAAGCACCGGCGTGCTTTCTGGGCACTGATGCGCAAACACCATATCGATGCAGCACGCTTTCGATCCGCGTCAAACCCAGACGACGAACACGATGGTTAAAATTAACAGGCATTTTTCAATAGGGATTGCCGTGTCTTTACCTCAATTAAAAAACGATGTTTTCCTGCGCTCGCTGTTGCGCGAACCTGTGCCGTACACCCCCATCTGGCTGATGCGTCAGGCCGGGCGTTATTTGCCTGAATACAATGCCACCCGTGCCCAGGCTGGCTCCTTCATGCAATTGGCTCAGAATCCCGAATTTGCGTGCGAAGTAACCTTGCAGCCCCTGCGTCGTTTCGATCTGGATGCCGCCATTCTGTTCTCGGACATCCTGACCGTGCCACACGCCATGGGCCTGGGTCTGGATTTCGTCGCTGGTGAAGGCCCGCGTTTTGCCCGTCCTGTACGCAACGAAGCCGACGTCATGGCGCTGGAAGCGCCGGACATGGCCAAGCTGCAATACGTGTTTGATGCTGTCTCGCTGATCCGCAAGGAACTGGACGGCAAAGTACCGCTGATCGGCTTTGCCGGCAGCCCCTGGACCATTGCCTGCTACATGGTGGAAGGCCAGGGCTCGGACGACTACCGTCTGGTGAAAAGCATGATGTATCAGCGTCCGGACCTGATGCACCGCATGCTGGAAATCAATGCCCAAACCACCTGCGACTACCTGAACAATCAGATCCGTGCCGGCGCACAGGCTGTGATGCTGTTCGATAGCTGGGGTGGTGTATTGTCCGACTCCCTGTTCCAGGAATTCTCCCTGGCCTACACCCGTAAAGTGGTGGATGGCTTGATTCGCGAGCATGACGGCAAGCGCGTCCCTGTCATCGTCTTTACCAAGGGCGGCGGCATGTGGCTGGAAGATATTGCTGGCTGTGGCGCTGATGCCATGGGTGTGGACTGGACGGTGAACCTGTCCCGTGCGCGCGCTCGTATTGGTGACAAACAGGCCTTGCAAGGCAATCTGGACCCCATGACCATGTTCGGTGGCGAAGAAGCCATCCGTCGTGAAGCCCGTCGTGTTATTGATGACTTTGGCCCTGTGGGGCAGGGCGGTCACGTGTTCAACTTCGGCCACGGTATTTCGCGTTTCACCGATCCGGAAGCCGTGGGCATTCTGGTCGACGAAGTGCATTCCTACAGCCGTCGACACCACAGCGTTTGATAGTCTTTGCGCACGGGCTGTCGCAGCTTGTGCGCAAAGTTATGCACACAGACAGGGCTGGGTTTGAGGTCTTTATATTTAAGGTTTAATTTCAATACCCAGTTTTAATTAGTTGATTTCTCTGCGTTTTATCCTTATTTCAGAGATATTGGAAATTAAATTGTATCTGTGCTTGCTTCTTTGTATTTTTTGTTCATGTCATTTTCCCCAAAGTTATCCACAGGTCGCTAAGCTCTTGACTTATCAGGCTTTCAGCCAGGCCAGCCCTTTTTTGAACCACCATCCATGACCGCCACTCCTGACGCTATTTCTGCATCGGCAAGCACCGGACCTTTCTGGCTGCATGTGGCTTTGGACGTTCCCCTGGATGGGGTGTTTGATTATCAGCACCACGAACCCGTCCTGATCGGACAGCGGGTCATTGTGCATTTTGGGCGGCGGCAGATGATAGGCGTGGTGGTGGCCTTGCCGGAGCAACCTTCCTACCCGCCCGAGCAGGTCAAGGCGATTGATCAGCTGCTGGATGACTTGCCGCCTTTCCCGCAGGACTGGTTGCGGATGGCGCGCTTTGCGTCTACCTATTACCACCGTCCGCTGGGCGAGGTCATGATGCCGTCCTTGCCAGGGCCTTTGCGCAAACCCTCTGCCTATCTGGGCAAGCGTTCCGCTGGTGGTCCGGTATTGCGCATGGCCAAGCGCAAGGAAAAGAAGGTGGAGCCGGTGGACAGCGATGTCCTGCCCGTGCTCAATGCCGAGCAGCAGGCTGCGGTAGATGGCATTGTGGCGGCCAAACCCGGAAGCTGCCTATTGCTGCATGGCGTAACGGGTAGCGGGAAAACCGAAGTCTATATGCGGGTGCTGGAACAAGTGCTGGCCGCTGGTCGGCAAGTCCTGTTCATGGTGCCCGAAATCAATCTGACACCTCAGTTCGAGCAGGTCCTGCGTGCCCGCTTGGCGCGCGTCTTGCCCGGCGATGTGCTGGCTGTCTTGCATAGTGGTCTGTCCGAAGGTGAACGGCTGCGCTCCTGGTTGCGCGTCAACAGTGGTCAGGCGCGCATTTTGTTGGGAACACGGCTGTCCATCTTCACGCCCATGCCCGAGCTGGGCCTGATTATTGTGGACGAGGAGCACGACGCTTCTTACAAGCAGCAAGATGGCTTGCGTTACTCCGCTCGGGATCTGGCTGTGTGGCGTGGCTACGATCTGAAAGTGCCAGTGGTGCTGGGTTCAGCCACCCCTTCGCTGGAAAGCTGGAATCATGCCCGACAAGGGCGCTATAGCCTGTTGAGCCTGCCCAAGCGTGCGCGAGAGGTTTCCTTGCCCCGAGTGCGTCTGGTCGATACCCGCCATTTGCGCCTGGAGTCGGGCTTTTCTCCCCAACTGCTGGATGCGCTGGAAGCATGTCTGGAGCGCGGCGAGCAATCGCTGGTTTTCATTAACCGGCGTGGCTACGCGCCTGTGCTGCATTGCGCCTCTTGCGGCTGGCTGTCTCAATGTCCGCGTTGCACGGTGTACACCGTGCTGCACCGGCAAAATGGCTTCAAGCACAATTTGCAGTGCCACCATTGCGGTTATCAGGCCCCCGTGCCGCGTGCTTGCCCGGATTGCGGCGATCAGGACTTGCAGCCTATGGGGCGTGGCACTCAACGTATTGAAGAGTTTCTGGGCGAGCGTTTTCCCAATGCCCGCCTGGTGCGTATCGACGCGGATAGCACCCGCTTGAAGGGCAGCGCGCAGCAATTGTTCGAGCAGGTGCATGCGGGCGAAGTGGACATCATGGTGGGCACCCAGATGGTGGCCAAAGGTCATGACTTCACGCGCCTGAGCGTCGTCGGTGTGCTCAATGCTGATGCCACCTTGTTCGCCCATGATTTCCGCGCGCCCGAGCGTCTGTTTGCTCAACTGATGCAGGTAGCAGGCCGGGCCGGTCGCCATACCGAAGGGGCGGATGTCATCATCCAGACGGGTTACCCGGAGCAGGCCGTTTATCAAAGTCTGATCAAGCACGATTACATAGGCTTTGCCCAAAGCGCCTTGAACGAGCGCGAGTCCGTGGGTTTGCCGCCTTTTGCCTATCAGGTGCTTCTGTCTGCCGAAGCGCCGCAATTGGCAGATGCCATTCGCTTGTTGACCCAGGCACGTCGTTTGCCTGAAGAATATCCGAATGAATTTCCGGGTGCGGATCAGGTTTTCCTGTACGATCCGGTGCCTTTACGTGTTTTGCGCGTTGCCAAAGTGGAGCGTGCCCAGTTGCTGTTGGAAAGCGCCCATCGTCCGGCCTTGCAAGCCTTTGTGCGCTATTGGGGGCCACAGGTCGCGCAGTTGGCCAAGCAGCATAAAGTGCGCATTACGATTGAGGTTGATCCTCTCGAAATTTAAGACTCTCCAGGCTCATGTGCGGACGGAAACAGTAGGAGCATCTCGGGTACAGCAGGGTGTATCCTTGACCGCTATGCAGCTATGAGCCAAGAGGCAGGAAGCGATGAGGCTGTGGCGCGATGTTGTTGCCCTGCCGCTGTCATGCTCTTGTACCTCGTTTCCGCTGTATCTCTGTGTTGGCCTTTCGCTTGTCATCAAACCATACTCGGCTTGGCCGGGATTCCACTTTTAGTTTTGCACGCTGTTTGGCTTTGAACCTCGTTTTCTTGCCTAGTATTCATTGATTTCACCATGTCCACCTCCGTCACTACACCAGGCCATACCGTCCCCACCGACCTGAACGCCATGCAGCGTCAGGCTGTGTTGTATATGGATGGGCCTTGCCTGGTGCTGGCCGGAGCGGGCAGTGGCAAGACACGGGTGATCACGCAGAAAATCGCTTATCTGCTGCGCGAGTGTGGGTACACGGGCCGACAAGTGGTCGCACTGACTTTTACCAATAAAGCCGCGCGTGAAATGAACGAGCGGATTCGCGCCCTGGTAGATCCCAAGCTGTTGCGAGGGCTGACCGTCAGCACCTTCCACTCTCTGGGCTTGCGCATGTTGCGTGAGGAAGCACAGCATGTGGGCTTGAAGCCGCGCTTTTCCATTCTGGATTCCAACGATGCGCTGGCAATTATTCAGGAACTGCTGGCTACCACGGATAAAGGCCGCCTGAAGTCCGTTCAGCAGGAAATCTCCTTATGGAAAAACGCCTTGATGGGGCCGGACGATGCGGAGCGTGCCGCAAACTCGCCCAGCCAGATCGAGGCGGCTCGTATTTACCGCGACTACGCCGCCACCTTGATTGCCTATCAGTCGGTGGACTTTGATGATCTGATCCGCCTGCCTGCGCAGTTGATGGAAGACAATCAGGAAGTACGCGAGCGCTGGCAGCGTCGGGTGCAGTATCTGCTGGTGGACGAGTATCAGGACACTAACCTCTGTCAGTATCGGCTGGTGCGTTCTCTGACGGGTCAGCGCAATATGTTTACCGTGGTGGGGGACGACGATCAGGCTATTTACGCCTGGCGTGGCGCTACCGTGGAGAATCTGGCGCAGCTTCCCAAGGATTACCCGGACCTGAAAGTCGTGAAGCTGGAGCAGAACTATCGTTCGGTGCAGCGCATCTTGCAGGCTGCCAATAATGTTATTGGCAATAATCCCGTCGTGTTCGGTAAGAAGCTCTGGTCTGACCTGGGCTTTGGTGAGCCTATCCAGGTCCACGTGACGGACGACGAGCAGAACGAGGCCGATTCAGTGGCCATGCGTATCTCGGCAGAGCGCTTCGAGCGTCAGGCCGAGTGGCGAGATTTTGCGGTGCTGTACCGTGGCAACCATCAGGCCCGCATCTTTGAGCAGGCGCTGCGCAATCTGCGCATTCCCTACACCATCTCGGGTGGGCAGAGTTTCTTTGACAAGGCCGAGATTCGCGACATCCTGTCTTACTTGCGAGTCGTTGCGAACGACGATGATGATCCGGCATTCATCCGCGCAGCGACGACACCCAGGCGCGGAATTGGGCAGGCTACCTTGCAGGTGCTGGGTCAGTTTGCGGCGGAACAAAAGCTGTCTTTGTATTCCGCCGTCTCGCAAATCGCTCTGACGGATCGCTTACCGGAAAGGCAGTTGGAGCCTTTAAGTGTCTTTGCGCAGTTTATTGGCCGTATCCAGCAAAGAGCGGACCGGGTAGAGAGCGATCAGGAAGGACACGAGACGGCCGTCAGCGAATTGCTGGACGAGCTGCTGCGGGCGATTGATTACGAGCGCTATCTCTACGATATGTTCGACGAGCGCCCCGCGCAGACTCGTTGGGAAAATGTGCTGGAATTGATTACGTGGTTGAAGTCCAAAGCGGCAGACGATCAGCTGAGTTTGAATGACTTGGTGCAGCGAGTTGCCCTGATCACCATGTTGGAACGCGGTGAGGATGAAGACCCGGATGCGGTCAAATTGTCCACGCTCCATGCTTCCAAAGGTCTGGAGTATCCGCATGTGTTCTTGGTGGGGGTGGAAGAGGGGTTGCTGCCGCACATTGGGCGCGATGACGAAGATATAGACCCGGATAAAGAAGCCGATATTCTGGCCCAGCGCATTCAGGAAGAGCGGCGTCTGATGTACGTGGGTATTACGCGTGCGCAGCGCAGCTTGCGCTTGAGCTGGTGCAAGAAGCGCAGACGCGCACGTGAGAATCTGGTGCGTGAGCGCTCACGCTTTATTGATGAGATGAAGATCGAAGACCCTGGTGCCCAGGAAGATCCGGCGCAGGCGGCTTTAAGTCCCAAGCAGCGACTGGATATGTTGAAGAACTTGTTGAACAAGTCTTGAGCAGTGCTTTTTGATCAAGGACGATTTAGTGCTGGGCCTATGTTTTGTGAGGCGTCGTAGTTCTGCAGGCCAGCTTTTGCTGGCCTTTTTCATGTTCTGCGGCGCTGGAAGAAACGCTCTCCGTGCCTGGCTTGTCTTGATCTTGGGGCTGGGGAGACGCCTTGTGAGGTGCTTGCGCCCAATGAGCCAAGGTTCTGCGATGCATGAAGGTGTGCCCTTGGAAAGGCGGCATTGGCAAACGCAGAAAAAACAAAAGCCTGCTAAATCAGCAGGCTTTTCAACATCAAGCGGTGTTTTGCTTGAGCGTTACGACGGTGATGCGTGGCTTACCAGTAGCTGGCCGACATGCGGGAATCGCGGATGCGGGCTTCGTTCAAGGCACGGGTCAGTTCGACCATGTACTTGAACACCACGTTTGCGGCTTTGGAAACTTGTTTGGCCGCTGCTTTGGTCAGTGCAGTTAAAGACACGGATTCACCATTTTCCAGGGCATGCTGCATTACCCCACGCTCAACAGCATCACTCCAGTGAATGTAGTGCGAGTAAGTGGTCATGGTAGACATTTGCTTTCCCTTTAAGGTGAAGGTCTAAGTTACGAGTCCTCATTATAGGGTTTTCCCTAGTATAAAAGCAAGGGTAAACCCTAGGGATTGGATTAGCCTGTGGTTTTTAGGGGAAAACCCTAGGGTTGTTTGGAAAGGGAAATTAAATCAAAGGCTTATGGGGGTGGGGTTTGTAGGGTTTTGCGGGTTTTAGGTGGGGAGTGGAGTCCTTGCGGCAGCCCTTGCTGGCTTGAGGCTGGGTCGGAGCGGAAGCTTGCCGGTGCTGCGCACCGGTGCCCTTGTCTGGGGCTGTTGTAGGGCGCACCTTGAACTCGTTCAGTGGTTTGTCCCCCGGACAAACCACAAGCGTTGAACTCAAACAGCAAGGTGCTTGCATCCCTACAACAGCCCCAGACGGCGGCAAGCCCCCTGAATGCTCCAATCCAGCCTCAAGCCAGCAAGGGCTTCAGAATGGTGGCATCCAACAACCAACAACCAACAGCCAACAGCCAACAGCCGACAACCCACAACTAATCGCTCTGGCTGCTTCTTGCTGCAATCCGTTGCCAGGCAAATAAAGCTGGCAGATATGGATGACAGGCTCGTAGGCTAGTTGTAGGCAGCAGGCAGCAGGCAGCAGGCAGCAGGCAGCAGGCAGCAGGCAGCAGGCAGCAGGCAGCAGGCAGCAGGCAGC
>NZ_JBKQGX010000027.1:0-32597 GCF_050487245.1 Alcaligenes sp. Me129 | reverse complement strand
AGCCCGCCCCCCATCCCCAGGGAAGGCCATAGGACACACTGACAAAAACCTTGTGCAACAGAACCGCCAAACCATAAAAAACTAATAAGGCATTAGGGATTTTCCGGAGCTTCAGATCGCTATAGATAATCTGAGCAGAAAAGAAAAGCAGAATAAAAATAAAGGAAAGCTTAATTAAAACGGGCATAAGCATCAGCCATTCAAGCTAAAAGATACAGCCAGACCTGAAGTGGCTGATGCACCATCAAAACGTCTTACTTAATCAAAACAAGAGTCCGTAAAAACTATTACGTGACGGACTTTGCACCACTGATCTTGTCAGATATCGTTGTAAAAAGAGCATCCAAATTCGTACCCAGCGCGGTCAAGACACCGATGATCGCCACAGCGATCAGCCCTGCGATCAGGCCGTACTCAATAGCCGTTGCACCGTCTTCATCGTTCCAGAATTGCTGAAGTTGAGTCTTCATGACTGTCCCCATTCAAAAAGAAAAAATTACCCTCAACAGCGAGGATTCAAGGCCCCTTGGGGCACTACACTTTGCCAACTTTGGCAACTTCCACTGCTAACTGTTATCAATTTTTGTATTTTTCAGTTGAAATCATCTTAAACCCATGTATGTATCTGTTTTTACTAGGGTTTACGTGTAACAAACATCAAATACACAAACGAATTCTAGCCCAAAGATACGAAAAACGCATGATTGTGTATTTACAACAGCCAATTTCCCATAGAAAAAGGCCAAAAAACAGCTAATTTGAAACCTTTACTTACCTGTATTGTGTCGAAGTTTGTTAATGTTACTGTTTTTATCATTTCAGAATGCAACAGAAAAACTGACCGGCTACTGCTGCAAGGCGTCTGCAAGCCAGCTTTAATTACTTGAAAGAAAGTAGCTTTTTTTCAATTTATTGCTGTTAGCAAGGGAAAACCCGCGCAGCCCCAACTAAGCATGAATACAGACATACAAGACTGTTTGCTAACGAGCTAAATCAGGGCTATTTTTTTTACGTTTCAAAATGTAATAGTTAAAGTGTTTTAAAGCACTAAGAGGAAATACCCTGCTTTCAAACAGCAAAAAGTGACAGCGAAGTTAAACTACGGCACAGTAGAAAAAAGCGCCCGATTTACAGCGAATAATGATTAATGAATATGAATCCCAAGCATCACTTGTCACTGGCCTTCCTTAGAAAAAAAAATCCCAGCCTGATTGTGAGCTTGGGATTATTTATGGGGCTGGCCGCTACTGGTTCAGAAAGTTGGGCGGACGCCCCCTTGCGGGGGAACCCGGTCGACTCTTTGCCGCCCATTAATGCACCGGCCCCCAGCACGCGTGCGCCATCTCTAAACATTCCGCCCGCTGCCGCCCAGACTCAATTGCAGCAGCAACTACAACTGCAAGTGGTGGTGCGCAGCTTTGATGTCAGCGGCAGTCGCAGCATTCCTTTTGAACAGATCACCGCGATTCTGGAACCGCTGGCCGGTAAAACGCTTAGCATTGCCCAGCTGATCAACGAGGTGAACAAGATCACCGCCCTGTATCAGCAGCAGGGCTACCCCCTGTCTTTTGCCATCTTGCAGCAACAGGACTTTGCACAAGGACACATCAAAGTCACAGTGGTGGAAGGGCATGTAGGCAGTGTTCGTATTGAAGGCGATCCAGGTCGCAGCCAGGCTCGCATCGAGCGTATCGCCAAAGCCATGATGGATGAAAAGCCGCTTACCCAGCGCACGCTGGAGCGCACCATGAATCTGCTGCGCACCGTTCCGGGCCTGAAAATAGATCCCAAGCTGGACATGCCCGTACGTACTGATGGCGCCTCCGAGCTGGTCATCAATGCACAGCACAAATCTTTCAGCGCAAATGCCAGTGTGGCGGAAATGGGCTCCAGCAAACAGGCTCTGGTGCAGTTAAGCGCCAATAGCCTGACGCCTTTGGGCGAAGAGCTGAAGCTGACTGCCGCCATCCCCACCAGCTCTGAGGACGTGAAGTACGTCAGCGGCAACCTGACCATTCCCCTGACCGGTAATGGCTTGAATCTGGAGATTGATGGCTATCACTACCGTTCCAAGCCGCGTGATGAAGTTCTGGAAAGCCAGGGCTGGAACCGCAAGGTCATCAACGAACGTATCGGGGCGGCAATCAGCTATCCCTTTATTTTGAACAATCAACGCAGTCTGAAAGGCACGGCAGGTTTTTATGCCAGTCGCTCCCTGGACGACTACACCCACAAGACGCTGGACAATGTCTGGATCGAGAACACCACCGACGTACGCGCCCTGAAGGCTGAGTTGCGCTATACCGATGCCTCGCAGCGTCAATCTCGCGAGGTTAATCTGGGGGTGTACAAAGGTCTGGATGCCATGGGCGCCCGCAAGTCTCTGAACACCTACTTGCAACGTGACGCCGAGTCCGATCTGGACTTGGACTTCACCCGCTGGACCGCCTCTTTCAAGCAGAATCTGGCCTTGCCAGGGCAATTTGGCATGAGCTTTTCGGCCAGCGGCCAGTACAGCTCGAACGTCCTGCCAAACTCCGAACAGGTTTCTTTTGGTGCCTGGCGACATGGCTATGGCTATCCGCAAGGCGAGCTGGCTGGCGACAAAGGCATAGGCGCCACGCTGGAAATCAATCGACGCTTTACGAACTCCTCCACCTGGCTCAACAACATTCAGCCCTATATTGCCTATGACTGGGCACGCGCCTGGTACAACCTGGAGCGACTGAACAGCTATAACAATCGACGCCTGCGTTCCGCTGCCATTGGTGTACGGCTGTCCAATAACAAACACTATCTGTTTGACATCAACGTCGCCAAACCGCTGGGCGATTTGCCGGTTAACTCCGACAAACGCAAAGTACGCTTGAACACCAACTTTCTGTTCTTCTACGACGGTTTTTAGCAGGCATCCTGCCGGTACCCTTACTGCCGATTTTTCCCCAAGGCCATCGCAAGATGGCCTTTTTTGTTTTCCATTTCGGCAGATTCCGGCCTCAGGTGTTACGAAAAACGTTACGTAACAGGAACGGAACACCCCACAAAAACAGCCCTAAACACGCTCACACCGACCCTGTTTTTTGATGAAATCCTGATCCACAAAAACCAGAAAAACTCACAACACATTGATTAACAACAATAAAAATAAAACACAACAACAAAAACAGAACTTGGCACGCTACTTGCTTCATGTCTATCAACAGCCCTTGAAGGGCGTGCTTACACTTCAAATCGGAGTCAGACATGAAAGCAAGGAATTCAGCAAGAAACGCCTCGGTACACCGCAACTTGCAACGTGCCGTTGTCGCTACATTGGTCATCAGCGCCGCCGTTCTGGCCGGTTGCTCCTCGCGCGGCGGTGTTCGCGACGGCCTGGATGTGTCGGTTCGCCCCCCTGTTGTTGACCCTAACCTGCCCAAGCCCGGTGACGGCGGTACCGGCGGTGGCGACAACGGCGGTGGCAAGGACACTAGCCTGACCCAAAATGCACTGGGCAATCTGGGCCAGGCTGTCGACAACGTAGTGCCTTTGAACCTGAGCAAAACAGGCAATCAACTGGGCAAAACGCTGGATGGTGCGCTCAAACCCGTTACCAATATCGTGACGGATGCCACACGCACCGTCGGTGGTGTGACCGGACTGGGGCAGCCCGTCAACGGCTTGACTACTCAAGTCGGCGGTGTAGTGACCAATCTGGGCGATCAACTGGGCAAAACCGGCCTGCCCCTGAACCTGGGTGAGGGTGCGGGCGGTCTGCTGTCCCACTTGGGTCAAGCCGTGGGTTCGGTCGGCGGCTTGCTGGTCAACGATCCCAAGAATCCCAATCCACTGGGCAACACCTTGCACCACGCCACCAAAGGCATAGAAGTGCTGACCGGCTCCTTGCTGGGAGAAGGCAGCCTGCTGCATCCATTGACAGCGCAGCTAGGCCTGGGGGGTATCTTGCTGGCAGAGGGGGGAGAGCCTGTCCTGCAGCCTGCACTGGGCAATATCGGACAAACCGTAGATAACATTCTGCCACTGGGGCTGAACCCTATTCTGGGTGATGTGGGCGGTGCTTTGGACAACACGGTAGCGCCTGTGGTTGCCACCGTCACCAATGTGACCCAACAAGTGGGTGATGGCCTGGGCGTTGGCCGACCCATCAACGCCTTGCTCGGTGGTGTTGGCAGCGCTTTGGGTAATGTGGGCAGCCAACTGGACAATGCAGCACCTCTGGGGCTGGGCGGTGTGGTAGGCCATTTGGGTCAGGCCGTCGCCTCGGTGGGTGGTGTACTGCACAAGACTGATGCAAATACCAACCCCCTGGGTAATACCTTGAATCACGCCACCCAGGCCGTCGCCTCCCTGACGGGCGGACTGGGCGGTATCACAGGTGGAGAAGGTGGTGGCTTGCTGGCACCCGTTACCGGGCTGTTAGGTGGTGTGGGTGGCGGCGATGGTGCTAGCGGTGGATTGCTGGCCCCTGTCACCAGCTTGGTCGGTGGACTAACTGGTGGCTTGGCTGGCGGCGACGGCGCGAGCGGCGGCTTGCTCTCCCCTGTCACCAATCTGGTCGGTGGATTAACTGGTGGCTTGAGTGGCGGTGACGGCGCGGCCGGCGGCCTGCTCTCTCCCGTCACCAATCTGGTGGGCGGTTTGACTGGTGGCCTGACGGGTGGTGATGCCTCCAACGGTGGCTTGCTGGCTCCTGTCACGGGTCTTGTGGGTGGCATCACAGGCAGTGTTTCGATCGGTGGTGGCGCAGCAGCGGAAGGTCAGGCTGGTGGTGGATTGCTGGCACCCGTTACCGGTTTGGTCGGTGGTCTCGTCGGTGGCCTGACAGGTGGCGTCAACGTACAGGCAAACGCTGGCGCAGCCGGCGGCGAACAAGCCAATGGTGGTTTGCTGTCCCCGGTAACTGGTCTGCTCGGTGGCTTGCTGGGAGGTGGCCGGAAATGATGAATAAAGTCATGAACCCGGTCAGTTTGCCAGTGAGCTTTCATCCTGGCGCCCAAGGCGCCGGGGCTCGCTCCAACTGGTCCTCACACAGCGATGAGCAAAGCATGTTGTCAGAAAAGATGTTGATGGATCTGGGCAAAATGCTGGGCCGTCAGTTCACCATCTACGCAGAAGCCCTGAAAGCCAGCTTGGCCGAAGAAGCGAATATCCCCTTGAATGATTTCAAAGCACTGGAATACATCATGGAATTCGATGCATTGCCTACAGGTCAGTTGGCTCATTTGATGGACTTGAGTGCCAGCGGTGTCAGCGCCCTGATCAACCGTCTGGAACACAGGGGCTACATTACCCGCGGCCGCCACCCCCTGGACAAGCGTGTGATTGCCTTGCATCCGGTAATGGACAAATGCCGTGAAGTCCTGGCTGTGAAGGAACGTGCTATCAACCAGGCGATCAACACGGCAGCGAATCAAAACCCTGCCCAGCTGATTGCCATGTACGACTTTCTGGTCGACAGCATGAGCACCTTCAGGCAAAACACCAAAGCCTGGCTGGATGCCAAGGCCCTGGTGCCACGAGCCTCCTGAGCACCCTGCTCAGCCCCTTCGGAACCGCTGCTTGTCAGCGGTTCTTTTTTTGTTACGTAACACGTTCCGCCCAGCCCCTAAAACCCGTAACAAATAGCCCTCTTTTTTTCCTCTACTTTTCGCCAAACCCAGCTTACATGCGGCCTGCAGGCAAGCCAATAAATTGGCACGTGAATTGCTTAACTAGACTCAGGAAGCAAGCAAGTCCCCCGATCATTTATTGGAGCAAGCAATGCATAAAAATACAGACAGCAAGAAACCAGGCCTGCGCCTGACACTCCTGGCCACCCTGATGGCCAGCACTTTAGCGCTGACTGCCTGCGGCAGTTTATCCGGTGGTGGCAGTAGTGGCAGCGGTGGCGGCGGATCGGAAACCCCCACCAATCCAGGCCCAGGCACTGGTGGCGGCGACAACGGCGGCGGTGACAACGGCGGCGGCGACAACGGCGGTGGTGACAACGGCGGTGGCGATAACGGCGGCGGCGACAACGGTGGTGGTGACAACGGCGGTGGCGATAACGGCGGCGGTGACAACGGCGGTGGCGATAACGGCGGTGGCGATAACGGCGGTGGTGACAACGGCGGTGGTGACAACGGCGGTGGTGACAACGGCGGCAATCCCCCCACGCGTACGCCGGGCCCACTGGAAACCACTCTGAATAATGTAGGTGAAGCCGTCGACAACGTCCTGCCAGTCGGCTTGCAAGATACCGGCGGCAAGCTGGGCAAAACACTGGATACCGTAGTCGCTCCTGTCGTGGACACGGCAACAGGCCTGACTCAACAAATTGGTGGCGCAACCGGCTTGGGCCAACCCATCAATGGTCTGACACAGCAAGTTGGCGGCGTCGTCACCAACTTGGGCGAGCAATTGGGTAACAGCGGCCTGCCCCTGAATCTGGGCCAGGGTGTTGGAGGCTTGCTGAGCGGTCTGGGCAATGCCGTGGGTAGCGCAGGCGGCCTGCTTCACGCTGATGCAAACAATCCTAAGCCGCTGACAGCCGTACTGGGCCATGCAACCAGCGGTGTTGCTGCACTGACAGGCTCCCTGCTGGGTGAAGGCAGTCTGCTGTATCCCCTGACAGGACAATTGGGGCTGGGCGACTTGCTCAATGGTGCTGATGCTGCCCCTATCCTGGAACCTGCCTTGGCAAATGTAGGCCAGACAGTCGACAACATTTTGCCCATTGGCTTGAACCCCATCCTGGGCAATGTCGGCGAGACCCTGGACACCGTAGTCGCTCCTGTTGGTGCAACGGTCACTCATGTCACCCAACAAGTGGGTGACGGTCTGGGTGTTGGTCAGCCTATCAATGCTTTGCTGGGTGGCGTAGGGAGCGCCCTGAGCAATGTGGGCACGCAGATTGATGGCGCAACCCCACTGGGTCTGGGCGACACCGTTAACCACTTGGGTCAGGCTGTTGCCTCGGTCGGTGGCCTCTTGCATAAAACAGATACCAACACGAACCCGCTGGGCAACACCCTGAATCACGCCACACAAGCTGTCGCCTCCTTGACTGGCGGGCTGACAGGTAATGGGGAAGGCGGGCTGCTCTCGCCAGTAACCGGCTTGCTCGGCGGACTGACTGGCGGTTTGGGCGGTGGTGATGCTGGCAACGGTGGCTTGCTGGCCCCTGTGACCGGCCTGCTCGGTGGTTTGACGGGTGGTCTGGGTGGCGGCGACACAGCCAACGGTGGCTTGCTGTCTCCCGTGACGGGCCTGGTCGGTGGTTTGGTAGGCGGCCTGGGCGGCGGTGATGCAGCCAATGGCGGTTTGCTGGCGCCCGTGACGGGCCTGGTCGGTGGTTTGACTGGCGGCCTGGCAGGCGGTGATTCAGCCAATGGCGGTTTGCTGGCACCCGTGACAGGCCTGGTCGGTGGTTTGGTGGGCGGCCTGGGCGGCGGTGATGCGGCCAACGGCGGCCTGCTGGCTCCTGTCACGGGTCTGGTAGGTGGTTTGACTGGCGGCCTGGCAGGCGGTGACGCTGCCAATGGCGGCCTGCTAGCACCTGTGACCGGCCTGGTCGGCGGGCTCCTGGGCGGCGGTGCAACTGTTTCCGTAGATACCAGCGCCTCGGGCAGCGTCAACGCTGGTGGTGGAGCCGCTGCAGGCACCAACAATGGCGGCTTGCTGGCACCGGTAACCGGACTGCTCGGTGGACTGCTGGGCAGCCCTCGCTAAGCACAGGGGATGGGGCGTACACCGCCCTATTCCTTAACCCCAGGATCTTCCTAAGTCCTGCTTGAAATGGCTGAGCAATCCTGATCACCAGATGGAGTAAGTCATGACTACAAAGACACGCTTTGCCTCCAGCAGGATCATTTTGCTCGGCCTGGCAGCTAACCTGGTTTCACTAAGCGCACAGGCTGACATCGTGGGTATCAACAGTCTGCCCCTGCCAGTATCCAGTACATTTGCTACGAGCTTGATGAATGTCGATCCAGCACTCGATAAAGTACCTCTGATGGAGCAGCCCGGCCCCCTCCTATCCCTTTACGAGGTACTTTATTCCGCTGCAGATTTTGAACAGTTTTACCAGACGGCTGTCTATATAAGACGGGAAGTTGACGATCTGGCTCAAGGGCTTGAACTAACGTCGCTTCCCCTGAATGCAGGACAAGCTGCCGGGCCAGTACTCCGCGTCGTTAGTGACACTGTTGGCAACGTTGGTGACCTGGTCAGAAATAATCCGGGCAGCCCTCACCCCATTAGCAGCACGCTTACCGATTTGACAGGCAGCCAAGCCAATGCGACAGGCGCCCTGCGTCAAGGTGAAGTTCAAGCACCTGCCAACAGCCGGCCGCTCAATGGTCTGGCAAGCAACAACCCTGGCAACGCAAATCTCCTCTCCCCCGTCACCAATCTGGTCAATGCTGCGGGCGGGGGCTTGCTCAACACCGACACAAGCAATAACGGCCTGCTTGCTCCGGTCGGCAATCTGCTGGGCGGACTGGCAGGCGGCTTGCCCAATACACCAAACAGCAATAATGGTTTGTTGACGCCTGTCACAGGCTTGCTGGGCAATATCTCGACCAGCCCCGTAAATAAGGCGCAGGCATCACTGCCTGCGGACAGTTCCACAACAACAGCAGCCAATGGCGGTTTGCTGGGCCCCGTCACTGGTCTGCTCAGCGGACTGCTGGGTGGCGCACCACATTAAGGATGTGTGCGTATGCCAGACAAACAGACACTGACCAGGACCTGGATCGACACCGATCCTCCGGATACGGTGCTGTCAGGGCATATGCGAGGCGACATTGTGCGCATGATGGTGCGTCAGTTCGATGTCTATATGGAAGCCAACAAACACGAACTGGCACAAGAAGCGGGCCTGAGCCTGAACGAATACAAGGCAATGGAGTTTGTACTGGAGCTCAAACACTTGTCGCCGGGCAGGCTGGCTCAGCTCCTGCACCTTAGCCCTAGTGGCAACCACGCCCTGATTACCCGGCTGGAGCACGCTGGTTATCTGACTCGCAAGCCACACCCTCGCGATGGACGCATGACTTGCCTCTACCCCAATCAGGAACGATGTAAACGCCTGATCGCCAATATGGAACACGCTGCGCAGCACATTATCAAGGCCACTGCTCAGCACAATCCGGGCCAACTGGCCGCCTTGCACGAGTTTTTGACCGGCAGCATCGGCCATCTCCGTCATGATGCGCTGCACAGACTCAAGCGCAAACCTGACTGAAGATCAGGGACCGGTTTCTTGCTGTTTTGCCCACCAGTACCCCTGGTGGGCTTTTTTTCGATGGTGCAGGACATTTGCGAGAGAAGTCGCCTACCCAGCCAAACGGCCCCATGCTACAAAAGACACTGGTCGGCTTGGCTGGCTTTTTCATCGCTAAAACCGTAAGGATGTGTTCATGAAACTCTCTGTACTGATTGCCGCCCTGCGCCTGCGCCATCTTGCAGGGGCTGCGCTGCTGTCCACTTCGCTGGCAGCCTATGCCCTACCCGCAGGTCTGGCCCAAGGCCCCTCTATCGAAGGCGTCACTCAATACACGCTGGACAATGGCTTGCGCCTTGTTCTGGCCCCAGACGATTCCAAACCTACGACCACCGTCAACATGACCTACCTGGTCGGCTCGCGACACGAGAACTATGGGCAAACCGGCATGGCTCACCTTCTGGAGCATATGCTGTTTCGCGGCACCCCCACCCTGCGCAATGCGCTGGGAGAATTTTCCAAACGTGGCCTGGAAGCCAACGGCACCACCTCCAGCGACCGTACCAATTACTTTGCCAGCTTCGCCGCTGATCCCGAGACCCTGAAATGGTATCTGGACTGGCAAGCCGACGTGATGGTCAACGCTCTGATCGACAAGCAGGATCTGGAAGCGGAAATGCCCGTGGTGCGCAATGAAATGGAAAGCGGTGAAAACAGCCCTTTCCGTGTTCTGATGCAAAAGCTGACAGCCGCTGCGTACCAATGGCATAGCTACGGCAAGACCACGATTGGCGCCCGCTCCGACGTCGAAAACGTGGATATTGAACAACTGCGCAAGTTCTACCACGACTACTATCAGCCCGATAATGCGGTGCTGTTTGTGACCGGGCAGTTCGACACCGATCAGACTCTGGAGCACATTGCCAAGGCCTTTGGCTCCATCCCAAAACCGACTCGCACGCTGCGCCCCGAATACACGGTTGAACCCGTGCAAGACGGTACCCGCACAGTCACCTTGCGCCGTCACGGTGGTGCGCCCTTGATCATGTCGCTGTACCACCTGCCCAGCGCTGCCAGCCCGGAATACATGGACTTGAGCCTGGGCATCAGCGCCTTGGGCGACACCCCCAGCGGACAGTTGTACAAGAATCTGGTCAACAAGAACCTGGCCACCAGCGTATTCAGCTTTGATTCCGAAAGCCACGATCCAGGCTACGCCCTGTTTGGTGCGGAGCTGAAACCTGATATGGATCAGCAAAAGGCCTTGAAGGTCATGAATGACACGCTGGAAGGCCTGGCCAAATCCCCGTTGAAAGATACGGACCTGGAGCGCATCCGCAGCCAGTGGATGACGGGCTGGACACAAACTTATGCCAACCCCTCCAGTCTGGCCAGCGCGTTATCCGAAGCCGCGGCCAGCGGCGACTGGCGTTTGTTTTTCCTGCAGCGCGACCGGGTAGAAGCCGCCAAGCTGCCCCAAGTTCAAAAGGCACTGGAAACCTGGTTAGTCGCCAGCAACCGCAGCAATGGCTTGTACATCCCCACAGAAAAACCGCTGCGCGCTCCTGAAGCCAGCACCGTTGATGTGGCCAAGCTGGTCCAGGACTACACCGGCAAGGATGGCGGCAAAACGGTAGAAGCCTTTGATCCTAGCCCTGCCAACATCATGGCCCGCACCGATCTGCAGCCCTTATCCTTGGGTAAGGATCTGGGCGAAGTGAAAATGGCCCTGCTGCCCAAGGGAACTCGCGCGGAACGCGTGGAGGCTCGCTTGTCCTTCAAGTTTGGTTCACCTGATCAGCTCAAGAACCAGACCGCTACCGCTGCAGCCGTCGCCAGCCTGCTGAGCACCGGTACCAAGAAACTGAACCGCGAACAGATTTCTGATCAGTTCACCGCCATGCAAACCCAGTTCAGCACCAGCGGCTCCAATGGTCGTCTGTACCTGAGCCTGTCCTCCAACCGCGAGAACCTGCCCAAAGCCATTGCTCTGGCGCTGGACGTGCTGCGCAACGCAAACTTCCCCGAGGACGAGCTGAAGAAATATCAGCAAGCCGTGGTCACCGATCTGAAATCGGCCAGCACTGAACCTGCTGCTTTGGCCAGCCAAGCGATTGAACGCTACACCAACCCATGGCCCAAAGACGATATCCGCTACACGCCCAGCTTTGAAGAAGGCATAGAGCGAGTCCAGGCGATTAACATCAAACAGGTGCGGGATTTCCATCAAAAATTCTACGGTACGGGTGATGTCGCCTTTAGTGCCGTGGGTGACTTTGACAAGGACGAGGTTCGCAAGGCGTTGGCCGATGGTTTGAAAGGCTGGCGCAAAGCCCCGACCTACCAGCGTCCGGACGATCCACTGCAGACCGTGGCTCCCAAGGTCTTTGACATCAACACGCCGGACAAGGCAAATGCTTTCTATCTGGCGGACCTGGGCCTGAAACTGCAAGACAGCGATGCGGACTTCCCGGCTGTCTATCTGGCCAACTATTTGCTGGGCCTGTCTGAAACCTCGCGCTTGTGGAACCGTGTGCGCGTAGAGGATGGCTTGTCCTACAACGTACGCAGCCAGGTGGATGCGTCCAGCTATGAACCCAAGGGTTCGTGGACGGTCTATGCCATTCACGCTCCCAGCAATAGCGATAAGTTGAGCAAGACTATCGACGAGGTCCTGGCCCAAACACTGAAAGATGGCTTTAGCGAGCAAGAGGTCAAGGAAGGTGTGAATGCCTTGCTGAACTACCGCCGCTTGTCGCGCAGCCAGGACACCGTGGTCAGCAGTGCGTGGTTGAATTACCTGGACCTGGGCCGCAGCTTTGAATGGTCCGAGAAAATGGACCAGGATCTGCAAAAGCTCAATGCGGAGCAAGTCAATGCGGTTTTGCGCAAATACCTGAAACCCAAGGAAATGGTCGTAGCGATTGCCGCTGACCATGAGCGTCAAAAGCAAGGCGCCTCCGCGCCAGCACCTGAAACCGCAGAACAGGCTCCGGTGACAGCGCCGGCTCCAGAGCCACTGGATGCCCAACCTTGATCAAGCCAGCAACCCCGCTTGCCTGAACGTTGAGCAGGCGTAAAAAAGCCCGGTACAAAAGTACCGGGCTTTTTACTTTCTACTTGGCGACTCCTTGCTGGAGCCCTGCCAGGATTCAGGAGAAGAAACCCTTCACCTTGTCCGTCCAGGATTCGCTTTTTGGCGAGTGCTTGACGCCACCATCGCTCAAGGCCTGTTCAAACTGACGCAGCAATTTCTTTTGCTCTTCGTTCAGACGTACAGGTGTCTCGATTTGAATGTGGCAGTACAAGTCACCGGGGTAGCTGGAACGCAAACCCTTGATACCCTTGCCACGCAAGCGGAAGGTCTTGCCCACTTGGGTGCCTTCAGGGATGGTGATTTCGCCACGCCCTGTCAGGGTAGGCACTTCCACCGTTCCGCCCAAGGCCGCCGTGGTAAAGGGGATGGTCAGTTCGCAATGCAGGTCCTCGCCATCACGCTGGAAAATACCGTGCGGCTTGATGCGGATTTCCACATACAAGTCACCGGCAGGACCACCGTTAACGCCAGGCTCACCATTGCCGCTGGAGCGAATGCGCATGCCATCATCAATACCGGCTGGAATCTTGACCTGCAAAGTCTTGGTCTTCTTGACCTTGCCTTCGCCGTGACACACCACGCAGGGATCAGGAATTTCCTTGCCGCTACCGTGACAGGTCGGGCAGGTTTGCTGCATGCTGAAAATGCCCTGCTGCATACGGACCGCGCCACTACCTTGGCAAGTGCGGCAAGTCTGTGCAGAGGTACCGGGCTTGGCACCCGAACCCGAGCAGGTTTCGCAGTTTTCCCAGCTTGGTACACGAATTTCAGTATCAAAACCGGCTGCTGCCTGCTCCAGGCTGATATCCAGCGAATAGCGCAAGTCCGCGCCACGGTAAACCTGAGGGCCACCGCCACGACGTCCGCCGCCACCACCAAAGATTTCGCCAAATATATCGCCAAAGGCGTCTGCAAATCCGGCCCCGCCCATGCCGCCACCCATACCGCCCATGCCGGCATTGGGATCGACTCCGGCATGACCATAGCGGTCATAGGCTTCGCGTTTCTGTTCGTCGGACAGGATCTCGTACGCTTCCTTGGCTTCCTTGAACTTTTCCTCGGCGTCCTTGCTATCCGGATTACGGTCAGGGTGGAACTTCATGGCCAGCTTGCGATACGCCTTGCGGATTTCATCCTGCGTCGCATTTTTGGCCACACCGAGAATTTCGTATAAATCGCGTTTTGCCATGTTTGATTAACGACGTCCAAACGCCGCTGTTTGAATAATAATGCCCGATCTCCAGCGTATGCCGCCAAAGATCGGGCCAGGGAACCTTATTCAGGCTCGCAATTACTGATCGCGTTTGACTTCTTTAAAGTCAGCGTCGACCACGTTCTCGTCGGCGGGCTGCTGGGCTGTGCCTTCAGCACCTTCTTGTGCTGCGGCTTGAGCCTGCATGTCGGCGTACATCTTCTCGCCCAGTTTCTGCGAGGCCACACCCAGTGCTTCCACCTTGGCGTCGATGGCTTCCTTATCGCCTTCTTTCAGAGTTTCCTCCAGATCAGCGATGGCCTTTTCGATGGCTTCTTTCTCTTCCGCTTCCAGCTTGTCGCCGTAGTCCGTCATGGACTTGCGGGTGGAGTGAATCAAAGCCTCGGCCTGGTTGCGTGCAACAGCCAGCTCGGCGATGCGGTGGTCTTCTGCTGCGTTGACCTCGGCATCTTTCACCATGCGCTCGATCTCCTCGTCGGACAAACCGGAGTTTGCCTTGATGGTGATCTTGTTCTCTTTGCCTGTGCCCTTGTCTTTGGCGGACACGTGCAAGATACCGTTGGCGTCGATGTCGAAGGTCACTTCAATCTGTGGCAGGCCACGTGCTGCTGGTGGAATGCCTTCCAGGTTGAACTCGCCCAGAGCCTTGTTACCGGCAGCGATTTCACGCTCGCCCTGGAACACCTTGATGGTCACAGCAGGCTGGTTATCGTCAGCCGTGGAGAACACTTGCGAGTGACGCGTAGGAATCGTGGTGTTCTTCTGGATCATCTTGGTCATGACGCCACCCAGGGTTTCAATACCCAGGGACAGAGGAGTCACGTCCAGCAGCAAGACGTCAGTACGATCGCCGGACAACACGGAACCTTGAATGGCTGCACCAGCGGCAACAGCTTCGTCAGGGTTGATGTCTTTACGTGGGTCACGGCCAAAGAACTCTTTAACGCGCTCTTGCACCTTGGGCATACGGCTCATACCGCCGACCAGGATCACGTCGTCGATTTCCGAAACCTTCACGCCCGCATCCTTGATGGCAACACGGCAAGGCTCGATCGTGCGTTCGATCAGGTCTTCAACCAGCGCTTCCAGCTTGGAGCGAGTGATCTTCAGGTTCAAGTGCTTGGGACCGGAAGCGTCTGCCGTGATGTATGGCAGGTTGATTTCGGTCTGCTGCGTGGAAGACAGTTCGATCTTGGCTTTTTCAGCGGACTCTTTCAGGCGCTGCAAGGCCAGTACGTCCTTGGACAGATCAACGCCGCTTTCTTTCTTGAACTCGTCGATGATGTAGTCGATGATGCGCTTGTCAAAGTCTTCGCCACCCAGGAAGGTGTCACCGTTGGTGGAGAGCACTTCAAATTGCTTCTCACCGTCGATGTCGGCGATTTCGATGATGGACACGTCAAACGTACCGCCACCCAAGTCGTACACAGCGATCTTGCGATCACCCTTGTCAGCCTTGTCCAGACCGAAAGCCAAAGCTGCGGCGGTAGGCTCGTTGATGATGCGCTTGACTTCCAGACCGGCAATGCGGCCTGCGTCCTTGGTTGCCTGACGCTGGCTGTCGTTAAAGTAAGCAGGCACGGTAATCACGGCCTCGGTTACTTCTTCGCCCAGGTAGTCTTCGGCGGTTTTCTTCATTTTGCGCAAGATGTCGGCGGACACTTGCTGAGGTGCCATCTTCTTGCCTTGAGCTTCAACCCATGCGTCGCCGTTGTCGGCCGCAGTGATGGTGTAAGGCACGTGCTCGATGTCTGTCTGAACTGCCTTTTCAGTGAACTTACGACCGATCAAGCGCTTGACAGCGAAGATAGTGTTGGTGGGGTTGGTGACCGCCTGGCGTTTGGCAGGAGCGCCAACCAGGATTTCGCCATCCTGCATGTAAGCCACGATGGAAGGGGTCGTGCGACCGCCTTCGGCATTTTCGATAATACGAACCTGGTCGCCATCCAACACCGATACACAGCTATTGGTGGTTCCAAGGTCAATACCAATGATTTTGCCCATGATTTTTTACCTGACTAAAAGATTGATTGCGAAAGCAAATTATTTGATGAAATGCATATGGGGAACTCTGCGTGCATTTCAAGAGCAATGGCCTTATTTTTTTACTGTGCAAGCGGCTGATCCGAAAAAGCAGTCAAAAACGCCTTAATTCCGGACAGCCTGCGCGCACAGACAGGCTGGCTCTATTACTTGGGGGCCGACACCATCACCAAGGCTGGACGCAGCACGCGATCCGAAATGGTGTAGCCCTTTTGCAGCAACTGAGCCACTGCACCTTCTTCAAACTCCGAAGGCACGGCCGAAATGGCTTGGTGCAGGTGCGGATCAAACTTGTCACCGGCTTGTGGAGCCACTTCTTTCAGGTTGTTGCGCTCAAAAGCCTTGTTCAGTTGACGCAAGGTAGTTTCCACGCCTTCTTTCCAGGCGTCCGTGCTTTGCTCGGTCTGGGCCAGAGCCGCTTCCAGGCTGTCACGCACGGGAATCAGGCTTTCAGCAAAGGACTCGGTGCCGAACTTGCGGGCTTTAGAGACATCATCCTCCGCACGGCGGCGAATGTTTTCCACTTCGGCCTTGGCACGCAGCAGCTGGTCGTAGTACTGCGACACTTTTTCCTGAGCCTGAGCCAACTCGGTGGCCAGATCAGCCGAACTTTCTTCGGGCTGCTGAGCCAAAATCTCTGGCTGTTCGTGCTCGGGGGTGCCCTGTTGTGCCTGTTCAGGCGTGTTTTCCGTCACTTCCCCGTCCAGAGGCTTATTGGGATCGGCATGTGTAGCCATTCGATGTATCTCCACTACAGAATTCGTTGATCGCATAAAAATGGGGGCATCTGCCCCCAGTTCAAGACCCGCCTGCATATTTTGCTGGCCAGCCCCTTGGAAAACGTCCAATACCGCTATCCGGCTGGCACCAGACGGCTGGGCAGCCAGCCTCCCAGATGCTGCACGGCCAGCCGTCCCAGGCCCTCAATCCATTGCGGATCGTCATTCAGGCAAGGTATGTAATGGAACTCACGGCCACCTTCTTCCAGGAAAGCGTCGCGGCATTCCACCTGGATTTCTTCCAGCGTCTCCAGACAATCGGCCAGAAAACCGGGGCAGACGGCATCCACACGCCCCACCCCCTGCTTGCCCCATTCGCGCAAGGTGGGCTCGGTATAGGGTTCCAGCCAGCGCTGCGCGCCAAAGCGACTTTGAAATGCCATGTGCACTTCTACGGCAGGCTCATCCAGCGCCGCACGCAAGGCATCCGCCGTTTCACGGCAGTCACGGTAATAAGGGTCGCCCAGTTCCACGCAGCGGCGCGGCAAGCCGTGAAAGCTCAATAGCAGACGCTCTGGCTTGCCATGTTCATCCCAGTAGCGGCGTATCTGTGCCGCCAGCGGGCCAATGTAGTCCGGGTGCGTATGGTAACGCTTGAGGAAGCGCAGCTCAGGTTGATTGCGCTGTTTTCCAAGGTGCTCCGCCACGCAATCCACCGCCGTAGCCGTGGTGCTGGCTGCATACTGCGGGTACAGGGGCAAGCTCAAGATTCGTTCGCAACCCGATGCTTTCAATTTATCCAGACCACTAGCAATGGACGGGTTGCCATAACGCATACCCAGCTCCACCTTCACATCATGGCCTTGCGATTGCAGCAACTCTTGCAGGCCATCGGCCTGTGCCTGGCTGTAGACCAGCAAGGGCGCGCCTTGTGGCAACCAGATATCCTTGTAGCGCGGTGCCAGCTTGCTGGGGCGGCGCGGCAAGATGAACAGACGCAGAATGATCTGCCAGAGCGGCTGAGGGATTTCAATGACGCGGGGATCTGACAGGAATTCCCCCAGGTAGCGGCGAATGGACGCAGCATCGGGCTGGTCCGGCGTGCCCAGATTGACCAGCAAGATACCGATGGGCCCGGCCTCGCGTACCGGAGCCTGATCATTGAACATATCGGCGTCCTGCGCTTCGGGCAAATAAGGAGAAGCAAACAACTTGGGCATGATGATTAGTACGTTAGACAGCCAGATTGCCCTCAGCCCAACAGCAGGCCGAAGGTCCATCCCTTAACTGGCAGAGTGATGGCTCAGGGCATTGGACAATAGCCGGGCCGTAATGTCCACGATAGGAATCACACGATCATACGCCATCCGCGATGGCCCGATCACACCCAGCGTCCCCACGACCTTGCCATCCACGCCATACGGCGCGGTAATGACGGACACATCATCCAAAGGTAAAAGCTGCGAATCTCCGCCTATATAAATTTGCACGCCATCGGCCTGACTGGAGACATCGAGCAAGTGCAGCAGATCGGTTTTCTTCTCGAACAAGGAAAACAGACGGCGCAAACGGTCCATGTCCGCCACCATCTCGGTCACGTTCAACAGCTTGCTTTCACCGGCGATGACCACCGCTTCTTCGCTATCGGGCTGATGGCTGCCCACATCCACCGCCTGTTGCATCAGGCGCGAAATGTCCGCCTGCAAGGAGCTGAGCTCCTGCGACAAGGCCAGCTTGACCGACTCGAAGGACATGCCCGAGAAATGCTGATTGAAAAAGTTGCTAGCCTCGACCAGCTCCTGCTCCAGATAGTCGCGCGGGACAAACAGGATGCGGTTTTGCACATCACCATCCGGCGTGACGATAATCAGCAACACCCGTTTGTCAGACAGGCGAATAAATTCAATCTGCCTGAAGGTCTGGGCTTTTTTCGGCGCCAGCACCACACCAGCAAACTGCGACAGATTCGACAGCAAGGAAGCGGCAGAACTGACCGCCCGGTTGGGCTCGTCAAAAGGCAGGTACTGGCTAAGGTTGCGTGCATCGGGCCGCTCGAAACGCTCGGCAGCCAGGAGGCGATCCACAAACAGGCGATAGCCTTTAGGCGTAGGAATGCGCCCCGCCGAGGTATGGGGGCTATGAATCAGGCCCAGGCCTTCCAGCTCGGCCATCACATTACGAATCGTGGCCGGGGAAAAATCAAAAATGGTCGATAAGGTACGGGACCCTACCGGCTGACCATCGGCGATGTAACGCTCGATCAGCACCTTCAACAAGGCATTTGCTCTGTCATCCATGTCGCGTACGTCACTTAAAAACACCAGCTCTGCATGATAAAGGGGAGAATCTTACAGCCAAGCCTAGAGTGGCAACTCTATAATCCACTGATCGCCATTATTTCATCAATCATAAGGTTTTCGCCCCATGCATTTCAAAACGGTTGCCATTGTTGGCAGATACCAGGACTCCGGCTTGGATGCGCCCATCCGATCGCTGGCTAAAACCCTGGTCAACACTGGTTGCTCGGTGCTGCTTGAGGCCACAACCGCCCAGAATGCCGGTATTACCGAATTCCCCATCGGCGATTATGCCCAAATTGGCGAGCGCGCCGATCTGGCTATCGTGATGGGCGGGGATGGCACCATGATAGGCGCTGCGCGCGAATTAGCCCACAGCAAGGTTCCCCTGATCGGGATCAACCACGGCCGCCTGGGCTTCATTACCGACATTCCCCTGGATGACGCCAACGACGCCTTGCTGCGCGTGCTGAAAGGCGAATACGACATTGAAGAGCGCTCCATGCTGGAAGGCCGCGTGGTGCGTGACGGGCAAGTGCTGTATTCAGGCGTGGCCCTGAACGATGTGGTCATCAACCGCGCCGGGCGCGGCGGCATGATCGAGCTGCGTGTCGAGCTTGACGGCGTATTCATGTACCGCCAGCGCTCCGACGGCCTGATCATCTCCACCCCCACGGGCTCCACGGCCTATGCGCTGGCGGCTAGTGGTCCCTTGCTGCACCCTTCCCTGAAGGCATTTTTGCTGGTCCCCGTTGCTCCGCAAACCCTGTCGCACCGCCCTATCGTGCTACCCGACACAGGCACCCTGAACTTGACCATTACGGCTCTGGGCCGGGTGGAATCGGGTGGCAGCGTGCACTTTGACATGCAAACCTGGTCGGACTGTCAGCAGGGAGACCGCATTGACGTGCGTCGCTCCCAGGACACCATTCGCTTTATCCATCCCAAGGGCTACAGCTTTTTTTCCACCCTGCGTCAGAAGCTGGGCTGGAATCACATCCCTTTGCCTAACGACGAAAACGAATAAACCCCTATGCTCCGTACCCTGCACGTTCGAGACTTTGTGATCGTGGATCAAGCCACGATTGATTTCGACTCCGGCTTCACGGTTTTTTCCGGAGAGACCGGCGCTGGTAAATCCATTCTGATTGACGCGCTCTCCCTGGTGCTGGGGGCACGCGGCGATGCCAAAGCCATCCGCGAGGGCTGTCCGCGCACTGAAGTCAGCGCGCACTTCGATTGTGAACAAGACATTCAAAGCTGGCTGCGCGAGCGTGACTTCGATGTCGCGGACGAGTTGATCTTGCGTCGACTGATCGACCAGCAAGGTCGCAACCGCAGCTACATCAATGGCAGCGCTGCAACCCTGACTCAATTGCGCGAGCTGGGTGAATTGCTGGTGGATATTCACGGTCAGCACGCTCATCAAAGTCTGATGAACCCTCAAAGCCAATACGATCTGCTCGACAGCCAAGGCGGCCATTTACCCCTGGCGCGCCAAGTGGCGCAGTCCTGGCAGCAATTGAGCCAGGCACGCAAAGCCGTCGAACAGGCCAGTCAAAGTGCTGAGCAGGGCAAACGAGAGCAGGAGCGTCTGGAGTGGCAGATCAACGAGCTGTCCAGCCTGAATCTGCGTGCTGGTGAATGGGACCAGTTGCAACAAGAACACACCCGCCTGTCCCATGCCCAGGCCTTGATTGACGGCAGTGCCTTGGCCCTGACGGCTCTGGATGGCGAGGAAACCTCGGTACAGCAACTGCTGGGCAAAGCCAGCCACGAAATGAGCGCCCTTCTGCGTCATGACCCAGGCCTGCAAGCGATTGTGGATGCCTTGGAGTCGGCACAAATTGCCGTCACCGAAGCAGCTTCGGACTTGAACAGTTATCTAAGCGATATGGAGCTGGACCCCGAGCGTCTGGCGCAGGCAGAAGAACGGGTTTCTGCCATTTTCAGTGCCGCACGCAAGCTGAAAGTGGAGCCCGAAGAACTGCCCAGCCTGCTGGAAACCTGGCAGGAACAGCTGGCACAGCTGCAACAGTCTTTTGATCTGGAAGCCTTGCAAGCCAAGGCTCAGCAGGCTGAAAAACAGTACCAGGAGCTAAGTAGCAAGCTAAGTGCCGCAAGACGCAAAACCAGTGTGCAACTGAGCAAACAAGTCAGCCAGGCGATGCAGTCCATGGCCATGCAAGGCGGTCGCTTCGAGGTCGCCCTGACCGCTTGCGCGCCCCAGGTTCACGGCGCAGAGCAGGTGGAGTTTCTGGTGGCTGGTCACGAAGGGGTAACACCACGTCCGCTGGCCAAGGTGGCCTCGGGTGGTGAGCTGGCCCGAATTTCCCTGGCACTGTCTGTTATCGCCAGCCAGGCAGCCCGCGTGCCTACCTTGATTTTTGACGAGGTGGATACGGGTGTCGGTGGCGCGGTGGCCGAAGTGGTGGGACGCTTGCTGCAAGAGTTGGGGGCACGTCATCAGGTCTTGTGTGTGACCCACCTGCCCCAAGTGGCCGCCTGCGGCAACCATCATTTGAAGGTCGAGAAAACGACCGAGCAAGGTCAGACCTTTTCCTCTATCCGTCCTTTGACGCAAGACGAACGCGTGGACGAAATCGCCCGCATGCTGGGTGGTCTGGAAATTACACAAACAACGCGTGAACATGCGCGGGAAATGCTGGCACGTCAGCGTTAAGCAATTTTGAAACGCAAGCTAAACCACCAGCGCCGAGGCAGCTGGTGGTTTTTTTTGTATCCAATCGTGAGGCCCTGTGATCCGGATCTGATTGTTCTTTGAATTTTCAGGATGCCGCCCTGGCTATCCTGCCCCCAATCATCAGATCCCGCACCGGCGGACCCTCTACAAAGGGATTAACTGCGCAAAGTAGGCTTGGCCTGCTTGCCTGCTTCCGAGCACTTGGGGCAAATGCCGTACAGCAGCATGGTATGGCTCTCCAGCACAAAACCGTGGTCTTTGGCGACCTGGTGCTGGCGGGCTTCGATATTGCTGTCGGTAAACTCTTCCACAACGCCACAATTGGTGCAGATCAGGTGATCGTGGTGATCGCCATCATTCAGTTCAAAGACGGCTTTGCCGCCGTCAAACTGGCTGCGCACCAAAATGCCGGCTTGCTCGAACTGGGTCAACACACGGTAGACCGTGGCCAAACCAATATCGACTTCTTCGGCAATAAGCAGGCGGTATACGTCTTCAGCGCTCAGGTGGCGTTGACCGTCCTGGTCGGAGCGGCGAAAAATATCCAGAATCTTCAGGCGCGGAAAAGTCGCCTTAAGCCCCATGTTCTTCAGTTCATTTTGATCGTTCATGGCTAAATTATCGCATCTTGATGGGGATAGATCTCAAGTCCGTCCTGGTTGAAAACCAGCTCGTCTTGAGGCGGTTCAATGCGCAATTCATGCGCTTTTTCCTAAACCCTTATATGATAACGATTTTATTCCTACTGGGGCATTTCGTGCAGAAGAAGGCCAATTCATTCACTCCTGTCATCCGCGCCATACTCGCAGCCAGCCTGGCTGCCGCCGCCCTGAGCGCTTGCGGATCCTCTAAATGGGGCTTCCCATACCGCGCCGACATTCAGCAGGGGAACTGGATCACTGCCGAGCAAGTGGCCCGCCTGCAATCGGGGATGACACGCGAACAGGTTCGTTACCTGCTGGGTTCGCCCACCTTGCAGGACATTTTCCACGCCGACCGTTGGGACTACCCTTACCTGAACAAGCCTGGCTACGGAAAGAGCGAGCAGCGCACCTTTACCGTCTGGTTTGAAGGCGACACTCTGGTTCGCTGGGAAGGCGACGAGCAACCTGACCGCCAGCCCTTCGAGCGCAGCGACACAGGCAAGAAACACACCCCGCCCCCCGCTGACGCCGACCAAGCCGCCCCAACACCCAGCGTGAGCGGCAACCAGCCTACGCTTTAAGCTTTACGTTAAGGACACTGGATACATGCGCATTGCCATTGCTGGCGCAGACGGCCGTATGGGCCGTATGCTGATTGAAGCTGTTTTGAACAGTACCGACCTGACACTGGCCGCGGCCTTGGACCACAGCGGCTCCAAAGCCATTGGTCAGGACGCAGGAGCCTTTCTGGGTAAAGACACAGGTATCAAAGTCACGGACGACCTGAACGCCTTGGCCCAGGCAGATTGCCTGATCGACTTCACCCGCCCTGAAGGCACCATGGCCCATCTGGACGCCTGCATGCAGCACGGCACCCGTCTGGTCATTGGCACTACCGGTTTTTCCGAAGCAGAGAAACAACAGATTCTGGCGGCTGGTCGCGAGATTGCCATTGTCTTCGCCCCGAACATGAGCGTAGGCGTCAATGCCACCCTGAAGTTGATTGAAATGGCGGCTGCCTTGCTGAACCAGGGCTACGACGCCGAGGTGTTTGAGGCCCACCACCGCAACAAGGTGGATGCGCCATCGGGGACAGCTCTGGCTATGGGCGAAGCCATTGCCAAAACCTGGGGTGAATCCCTGAACGATGTCGCTGACTGGGCCCGTCACGGCCACACCGGTGCCCGTCAGGATGGCCGCATTGGTTTCTCCGTCGTCCGTGGTGGCGATATTGTGGGCGACCACACCGTGTTTTTCTGCGGCGAAGGCGAGCGCATCGAAATCTCGCACCGCTCCAGCAGCCGTGCTGGCTATGCCAACGGCAGCCTGCGTGCAGCCCGTTTCCTGGGCGATAAAAACACTGGCCTGTACAACATGCAAGACGTGCTGGGCCTGTAAGTTCCTGACTTGCAAACGCTCTGACCAAAAGCCGGCTTTCGAGCCGGCTTTTTTTATCTTCGCTTAACAGAGCCTCCTCCTGTTGGCTACTTGCCGAAAGTGGCCACTCTGGATTGATCTGACCAGCACCTATCCCTTTGCCTTTGTCCCTACTCTTTACCTTGCTTTGTCCTTCACTCGTCCTTTCCTCCCCTGCTCCAGCCTTGATCCAGTGTGTCCCGTCCTGTCCCCTCCCACCTCTCGCCTCATCACAAAAAAACAGCTCCAAGCTCGCCAGTAAAACGGCAAAACCAGCCCTGAACCTGACCTGAAAAACTGCTCCACCAAACGCTGTGGCGGGTTCTCCCCTTAAGTCGCCCCCTTGTCACATTCCCTCCCCCCTGTTTTCCCTGCTTGACGCAGAAAAAAATATCACTAATATGTTAGTTGGATATTTAAAGAATAAACCTTTTCCCGCAGGAGACAACCGACATGATGAGCGAACGCCAACGCAAGTTCCGAGAGGACTACAAATCCAACATCAGCCCCGCCTACAACGGCATTGTTCACGTGGTAGTGACCTATATCGTGGGCTTGGCAGCGATTTACTACAGCATCACCCAGCTAGGCCCGGTAGGTTGGGAATGGCTGATTGTGATCCCCGTTTTTCTGGCGGGTAATTTTGTTGAATGGGCCATGCACCGTTATGTGATGCACCGACGCATCAACATCATTGGCTTGCGGGAAATCTACGAACGCCACACCCGCCAGCATCACCAGTACTTCACCGACAACGAAGCCACAATTGATTCCAGCAAGGAGTTCCGGATTGTGTTTTTCCCCTGGCGCGTTCTGGCAACATTGGGGGTAGGCGGCGGGATTCTGGGCTGGCTGGCCGCAACCATCATCAACCCCAATGCAGGCTATTTTGTATTCATGACCATGGTGGCGCAGTACCTGGTGTACGAGGCCTTTCACTACTGCTGTCATGTGCATGAGAACAGCTTTGTACGCAATATGCCCTTCATCAACACCATTCGCCGCCACCATACCGCCCACCACAATCAGGGCATCATGATGAAGTACAACATGAACCTGACGTTCCCGATCGCCGACTGGGCCATGGGCACTACGGATCTGCGTCGCGGTCTGCTTGGCCACCTGTTCAATGGCTACAGCGAAAAGCACGTCAAGGAAGAGCTCAAGCCCATTATTCGCCGTTTCCGTTTTGAAGATACCGGCGACACCACGGACGGCCCGGCCTTGAAAAAAGAAGAGGCCCACGCCCTGGAGCGTGGCCTGGCCAGCTAAGGCCCTGCCTGTCCTTACAAGCTGGAAATCAGGGTCGTGCGGGCGAGTTCTTCGATGTAGTCCATCAAGAGATCCAGGCTTTGACCGGCCTGGTCCATATCGCCCCCGGCAATGGACATCGCCAAGTTGGCATGCAGTCTGCCCATCTCCGTTAAATCCGGATTTTGCTGATAGTGGCAGAACCAGAAACGACGGGATAGCCCATGTGTCAGACGCATCGCTGCCTCGGCAAACTCATTGCGAGCCGCCTCGATTTCCAGCTCATTCAACCGTCGATCTGCCCGGATAAAACTGACTTCATCGTTCTGGGTGGCTGCTTCCAGGAAAGCATCATGCAAGCTCTTGAATTGCTCGCGTTGATCGCGTGTCGCCCGTTTGGCCGCACTACGGCAGATCAGACGCTCGATCTCCCGTCGCGTCTCGATCAGGCGCAGTTGCTTGGGCATGTCCAGCTCTGGAATCAACAGCCCACGCTGCGGCAAGACCAGCATCAAATGTTCGCGTGCCAGACGTTGAATGGCCTCCCGAATCGGCGTGCGGCCAATCTCGAACATCTGGCTCAAGGTCAGCTCGGACACGATGCTGCCCGGCGGCAGCTTCAGGGTAATGATGGCTTCTTCCAAACGCTCATAAGCAATGTCTGTGAGCTTGGGCTTGGGTTCCGTCAAGGCCTTGATGTCCAGCACCTCATCTTGAGCCTGCCCTTTTCCCGCTACCTTCCGCTTGCTTGTAACCATGCTGACCCTGCCTTTAAAACGCAGCGTTTGCTGCTGACACCCAAACTCTGACGCCTGCTCTGGCCCTGCAAGTACAAGGCCGGAACTGGGCAACAGCCTCATATCTTAGTTGTATTTATCTACTCCAGGAAGCCACATGAGCATTGCCTGCGATTCAAAACAGACCACCATCATTGCCGTGCATGGGATTCAGGGCACCCATCGCAGCTGGCTGCCAGTGGTCAACGCCAGCTCGAATTTGATGTCCTGGCACACCCCGGACTTGCGAGGCCGAGGCGATGCCTTTCGCGGCTCCAGCCAGGAAGATTACGGGCTGGACGGCTTTGTGCAGGATCTACGCGCCAGCATTCAAGCCTTGCCTGAACACACGCCCTATGTCCTGGCAGGCTGGAGCCTGGGCGTCTCAGTGGTGCTGCAAACCTGTCTGACTTTACTGGACGAACAGGCCCCACTGCCTCAAGCCCTGCTGTTGTTATCGGGCACAGCCAGCCTGAACCGGACTCAATGGTTCAAGGCCCAGGACACGCCTGCCTTGCTGCAAGAAATTGCAGAACGGGAACAGCGCCTGGGCCTGCTGGAGGCCGCAGGTCATCAAGATGTGGCCTGGACCTGGCTGGCTAATCGGCACCACGACCTGTATGCGCAACTTCCCCGTATTTCCATCCCCTCTTTGATCATCCATGGCGAACAGGATCAGGACTGTCCCATTGAGCACGCCCACCGGTTGGCGCAGGCACTGCCACAAGCCACCTTGCACAGCCTGCCTGATGCGGGCCACAGCATCCTGGGCTCACACACTGAACTAATCGCCTCATTGATAGACCCCTTCTGCTCTCTACACACCGCAAGGACTGCCGTATGAACACACACGTTTTCTTTTGCCCACCACCCCGCACCCTGATGGGACGCGGCTGCCGCCATGAACTACCTGCCTTGATTGCCCACCTGGGCTGGCGTCGCGGCTTATTGATTACCGACCGTTTTTTCACCATTCAAACCACCTGGGTTCAGGACCACATCGCCGCCTGTAGAGAACAGGGAATTGAACTTGTGGTTTTTGATGGGGGCGAGCCAGATCCTTCCACTACCTTATGTGATCAGGCCACGCTGCAAGTACGTGCCCACCTGGCCGATCACCCTATCGATTTCGTATTGGCGTTGGGCGGCGGCAGCAATATAGATCTGGCTAAAGCCCTGTGTCTGACCGTCCCCACCGGGGAGCCCATACGCACCTACAGCGGGACCTGGCCCGCCCACACCAAGCCCTTGCCCTTGATCGCCCTGCCCACCACCTCCGGCACGGGATCAGAAGCAACACCGGGAGCCATTCTGGTCGACCCCGACAATGCCACCAAAATTGCCGTCATGGGCAATGCGCTGCGTCCCGCCATTGCGGTCATCGACCCGGAACTCAGCGATAGCTGCCCACCCCGCGTCACTGCCGACGCCGGTATTGATGCCCTGACCCACGCAATTGAATCCTTCGTGACTCAGGACGCCAGCTTGTTTGACCGTGGCGGTAGCCCCGACCCTGGCTATAGTGGCCGATCCAGCCTGACCATGATGTTCGCACGCGAGTCCATACGCCTGTGCGGCCAGTACATGCTGCGAACCTATCGCGACGGCACCGACACTGAAGCCCGTGATGGCATGGCCAGCGCCAGCTACTATGCCGCCCTGTCCTACGGCACGGCAGGTCTGAATGCGGTGCACGGCATAGCCTACGCACTGGCAGGTTTGACGCATCAATCTCACGGCACCACCAATGCCGTGCTGCTGCCCTACGTTCTGGACGAACTGCGTGAAACCCGCGCCTCGGAATTGCTGGAAGTCGCCCAACTACTGGGCATGCCAACCGGCAAGCCGGAAGATACCTTACTGGCTCTGCCTGCCTATGTGCGGTCGCTGGTCGAACAACTGGACATCCCCTCTGACCTGAGCCAATGCGGCGTACAAGAGCATCAGCTGGAGCGCCTGTTGAGCGACGCCCTGCAAGTGACTCGTCTTGCCAAAGCCTTCCCGGTTGCTGACTGCACCAGCGCCTATCAACGCATTATTCAACACGCTTTTGAGGGCTCTTTAGCCGGAGCACTGACCCATAATTAATTAGCCAGCTAAGTACATACCATTATTTAACCTTAAAATAAACACCACTAGTATCCATGTAATATATCAGTAGAAGAAAAAAGGCCTGCCATGGCCTGACGGCAGGTCACCTATACATAAACCCGCCACAAGAGCGGACCTACAGGAGACACCTATGACAGCCGTATCCCCCAATGTGGCCAATCGCCTGGAGCGATTGCCCATGACACGCTATCAACGCATGCTGTTCGGTATTATCGCGACCGCCTGGTTCTTTGACTCCATGGACCTGGGCATCATGACTTTTGTTTTAGGTTCCATCAAAGCAGAAATGGGGCTCAGCACCGCGCAGGCGGGGATGCTGGCCAGCTCCAGCTTTTTAGGCATGTTTTTGGGTGCTGCCATTGCGGGCATGCTGGCAGACAAGTACGGGCGCAAACCTGTCTTTCAATGGAGCATGATTTTTTGGGGTGTAGGAAGCCTGGCCTGTGGGCTGTCCCAAAACGTCGAGCAGTTGATGGCGTTCCGGGTGCTGCTGGGGTTTGGCATGGGAATGGAATTTCCCATCGGCCTGGCCATGGTTTCGGAGATCGTGCCCGCTAAAAGTCGCGGTCGGTACATCGCGATTCTGGAAGGCTTCTGGCCGCTGGGCTTTATCAGCGCCGGGATTCTGACCTACCTGAGCCTGGACTATATAGGCTGGCGCGGGATCTTCATTGCCCTGTCTATCCCCGCCCTGTTTGTGTTTGTGATCCGCCGTTGGGTTCCTGAGTCCCCCCGCTGGCTGGAAGAAGCAGGCCATAACGACCGCGCCGAACAAGTCACCACGGCCTTTGAACATAAAGTTATTCAGGCCAACGGCGGCCAGGCCCTGCCCTCTCCCCTGCCTCCCACCCCTTGCGAGAAGCTTAAGCGTGGCGCGCTGTTTGCCCAACTTTGGCAAGGCCAATACGCCCGCCGCACCTTGATGCTGTGGATGCTGTGGTTCTTCTCCTTGCTGGGCTACTACGGTCTGACTACCTGGCTGGGCGCACTGCTACAACAAGCCGGGTATGAAGTCACCAAGTCCGTTACCTACACCATCTATATTTCCCTGGCCGGTATTCCAGGCTTCATCTTCTCGGCCTGGTTGCTGGAGAAATGGGGTCGCAAGGCAACCATGGTCTTGATGCTGTTCGGTAGCGCCGGCTGTGCCTTTATCTATGGCCACGTCGCCACCAGTCAGGCGCCTGTTGCTCAACTGATTGGCGCTGGTTTGTGCATGCAGTTCTTCATGTTTGGCATGTGGTCGGTTTTGTATGCCTACACCCCCGAGCTGTACCCCACACGGACACGCAGCACAGGCGCGGGCTTTGCCTCTTCCATTGGCCGACTGGGTTCCTTATTCGGACCGCTGCTGGTGGGCTTTATCCTGCCCTGGACCGGTCATGCAGGCGTTTTCACCTTGGGGGCTATTTCCTTTTCTATTGCAGCGTTGGTGGTGATTGCATTGGGGGTGGAAACCAAGGGGCGTTCGCTGGAGGAAGTTTCAGCTTAATGCCCTGATTTAATTGATGATTAGTAGACTTAAGGCTCAATAAAAAACCCGTTTCAGCCGATTTGGCTGACACGGGTTTTAAGCTCATGAACGGCTCGGCTTAATTGCCATTACTGTCCTGGCTCAGATCAACGTGAACACGCCCATCCAAAACAGCATGAGCCCGCTCTCGGTCCACGTCACCTTCCCAGGCGCCCACCACCACGGTTCCTACGCAATTACCAATCAAGTTGGTCAAGGCCCGCGCCATACCCATGAACCAGTCAACGGACAAAACCAGCACCAGACCAATGGCCGGAATAGCAGGAACCGCACTCAAGGTAGCTGCCAGAATCACAATGGCAGACCCCGGCACACCGTGCGCCCCTTTGGAGGTCAACATGGAAATGGCCAAAATGGTCATCAAATCGATAAAGGACAAGGGGGTATTGGTTGCCTGTGCAATAAACACGGCGGCCAAGGTCAGGTAGATCGAAAAACCATCCAGGTTAAAGGAATAACCTGTTGGCACCACCAAACCCACAGTGGATTGCTTGATACCCATACGCTCGAGCTTGCGCATCACTTGGGGCAAGACCGCATCAGACGACGCTGTGCCCAGCACAACCAGCAATTCCTCGCGCAGATACTTCAACAGCTTGATGATGCTAAAGCCGGTCATGCGCAAGATCAGCCCCAAGACGCCCAGCACAAAAATGGCGCACGTCACATAAAACAGTACAACCAGCAGGCCCAGCTTGCCCAAGGTGCCAAGCCCGTATTCGCCAACCGTAAAAGCGACGGCTCCCAGCACACCCAAGGGAGCCAAACGGACGATGAAACCAATAATTTTGAAGAACACATGGGACAGCGTCTCTACCGCCGATGCTACCGGACGACCCCGCTCACCCAGCAAGGCAACCGCCAAACCAAACAAAATTGCAATCAGCAGCACCTGCAAAATATCGCCTGACGCAAAGGCATCCACAAACGTCGTCGGAATAATCTTCATTAAAAACCCGACGGTATCTGTGCTTTGCTCCACTCGCGAGGTATATGCAGCCATGGCACTGGCGTCCAGAGTACTGGGGTCTACATTCATCCCATGCCCAGGCGTAAAGAAGTAGCCCAGCAAAATGCCCAAGGCCAAGGCAAAGGTGGTGACAACCTCAAAGTAAATCAAGGCCTTCACCCCAACACGCCCCACCTTCTTCAAATCGCTGCTGCCACAAATTCCGTGCACCACGACACAAAACACCAAGGGAGCCACGATCATTTTGATCAGCTTGATAAAACCATCACCAAAGGGTTTGAGCGAGGCGGCGAAATCCGGCCAGATCACACCCGCCAGGACTCCCAGTATCAAGGCCACAATGACCTGTCCAAACAAGGTTCTGTACAAAAAACGCATCGTTGTCTCCTGTTGTTTTGTAAGCGCTGCCGTGTCGCTACCAGCAATCCATCAATCTAAAATCTCATCTGACATGTCAGCATATATTCAATATGAAATACCGAATATAATTAAAATCGAATATGCACAAGCAGTCGTAAAAACCCCTACAAGTACAAACCGGAGACGCCAAATGAGTATTCCCTCCTCCTCTGATGACACTTTGCTGGCCACCCAGGCGTTTCAGGCATTTCGTCATTTATTGGCTACAGGTCAGGTACGCGCGGGGCAGATGGTGTCGATGGCGGAGCTGATGAAATTAAGCGACTTCCCTCTGGCCCCAGTGCGTGAAGCGGTCAAGCGCGCGGCGGCTGCCGGGCTGGTGTCCATCTTGCCCAAGCGGGGAGTGCTGGTTCTGGAGGCAACCACGGAAGCGCTGCGGGAATGCTTCCAACTGCGCTGTGTCTTTGATCAGGAGGGGGCCAGGATACTGGCTAGCTGTGCGAAACAGCCCGCATTGGAGAGCTTGCGGGACAAACACGAGAAGATTCTGGAGCAGGCACAAAGCGGCCTTGTTACCACCGCTTTGCAGATTCAGGCCATGGAAGTGGACTGGGCCTTGCATCGCTATCTGGCTCAAGCACTACAGAACCGCTCGGCCATGACGATCTACGAGGAGAACTGTGATCGCATCAATGTTCTGCAGCACTCGCGCCGCCCATTACCCGAGCGCATTGTGCCCGCCATGAAGGAGCATTTACAGATTCTGGATACGCTACAGGCAGGAAACCCCGAAGCGGCCATGGAAGCCGTGCGCCACCATCTGGCACAAACTCTGCGATGGTGGGGCGCGGTCGATGTTTAATTGACAATAACGGGCTCTTGTTCCAACTCCACGCCGAAGCGTTCCCGAACAGAACCCCGAATCGCCTGGGCCAGGCGTTCAATATCATGCGCAGTTCCGCCACCATGATTCACCAGCACCAAAGCCTGGCGATCGTGCACGCCCACGGCACCATCACGCTTGCCTTTCCAGCCACACTGGTCAATCAACCAGCCCGCCGCTAGTTTGCATTGGCCCTGTCCAACTTCATAAGAAACCAGATTGGGCCATTGCTGCTTCAAGGCATCACGCTGCTCGGTCTGCACAAGGGGATTTTTGAAGAAACTACCCGCATTACCCAACACACGGGGGTCAGGCAATTTTTGACGGCGAATCTCGCAGACTGCATCAAAAATGCGTTGAGGGTCTGGCTCCCCCGCCAAATGAGCTTGCTTATTAAGATCGGGGTACTCCAGCACCGGCGTCCACTGACGCGGTAAGGCAAAGCGCACCGCCAGAATCAACCAGCTCCCGGCCGGATCGTGCTTGAAGCGACTGTCTCTATAAGCAAAGCCACACTCGGCCGCAGACAGTTCCACCTCTTTGCCTTCTTTAAAGCTCCAGGCCAGCACGCTGTGCACCCGCTGCTCCAGCTCGAAGCCATAAGCACCAATATTTTGTACAGGCGCAGCACCTACCGTACCGGGAATCAAAGCCAGGTTCTCCAGACCGGGCCAGCCTTGATTCAAACAATACTGCACAAAGTCATGCCAGCATTCACCCGCCTGCGCTTCCACGATATAGGCATCGTCCCGCTCCTGCAGTAAACCAATCCCTTTGCTTTCTACCTTGATCACCAGGGCATCAACTTGCTCGGACAGCACCACATTGCTGCCACCGCCCAGCACAAAGATACGCTCCCCCTGCTCCACCAGCGCTTGCAAGGCAGGCAACTGGGTAACATTGTCATACACCACCAGGTCGCGCGCGCGGCTGCCCAAACCCAAGGTATTAAAAGAGCTCAAATCCACATTACGCTGCCTGTCCACGGCCCTGTCCCACGATCAAAGAAAGCAGTAAGCATAGCTCGGACAGACAATTTTCCGGAAAAATTTACAGAATCTATTGACAAGCTTCTTTGCTCCAGTCTATAGTTACGTTCTTGCTTAGCGCAGCGTCGGTTTCGCAGCAAAAAGCAGTTTGAAGGCAGGCTAGTTCGTTAGGCAGTACTGATAAAAAGCTTAGGCAAAATATCAAAAACGCTTGACAAACAAAGATAGCCACTCTAAACTAGCTTTCTTTACTTAATAAGCAATAGCTAATAAGTAAAACGCTGAAAACAGATTCAATCTGCACAGCAAAATGCGGGAGTAGCTCAGTTGGTAGAGCGCAACCTTGCCAAGGTTGAGGTCGCGAGTTCGAGACTCGTCTCCCGC
>NZ_JBKQGX010000026.1:0-36503 GCF_050487245.1 Alcaligenes sp. Me129 | reverse complement strand
GTTTGCGTTGCAAGCTGCGGCCGCCCGATACCCAGGTTTTCCAGGCCAACCAGAATTTACGAATGGGTGTCAGCGAAATGCGCTGTTCCAGTACATGCCAACGATCATTGGCAATTTCCACCAGCAGGGCATGGTAGATGGCGGCCATCAACAGGCCTGGGCGTTGTGCCCGGCGATCCACAGCGGGCAGGGCGCGCATGGCCTGGCGGTACAAGTCCTGGGCGCGTTCGGTTTGAAAGGCCATCAGGGCCTCGAAGCGCTCCGAATGCTGTTGATCCAGGATCTCGTGAGGTGACACACCAAACTTGTCCAGATCTTCCTGGGGCAGGTAGATGCGGCCACGACGAGCGTCATCGCCCACATCACGGATGATATTAGTCAACTGAAAAGCCAGGCCCAGTTTTTGGGCATAATCGCTGGTCTGTTCCTGGGTTTGGCCAAAAATACGCGCCGACAGCAGTCCCACCACGCTGGCGGCGTGCCAACAGTAGCGTTCCAGCTCGCTCCAGCTTTGGTAGCGCACTTGGTCCAGATCCATTTCCATGCCGTCAATCACGGCCAGCAGTTCGTCCTGAGGCAGGTCGAACGCTTTGATATGGGGCGCCAGAGCCTGCATGACCGGGTGATGGGCACGGCCTTCGTACAGATCGGCCACTTGCGTGCGCCACCAGACCAGCTTCATGCGGGCAACCGATTCCTCGTGAACCTCGTCCACCACGTCGTCCACCTCGCGGCAAAACGCGTACAGCGCCGTGATGGCACGGCGGCGTTCAGGCGGCAGAAACAAAAAGGCGTAGTAAAAACTGGAGCCGCTCTGGGCTGCCTTGTTCTGACAATACTCGTCTGGGCTCATGGACGTTCAGGGTCGGTAAGGGGTACGGCTCAAGCCGCGGGTAATCAGGCGTAGCCAGTCCAGGCGGGACAGGGTGGGACGATGGCTGAAGACATCAAACTTTACCGCTTCCAGGCGTTCCAGAATACGCAGGCCGCCCAATACCATCATTTTCAGTTCCAGGCTGATGCGCCCGGACAGATAGCTGGACAGCAGCAGCCCGGCTTGCAGGCGTTGACGGGCATCGGTAACCAGCAACTGCATCATTTCCTGCCAGCGGGCATCGGCCTCGGGCTGACGCAGCAGCTGGGTACGGGCCTGGATGTAATCATCATCCAGATCATATTGGGCCAGCAGGTCTTGCGGGATATAGACACGGTTTTTGTGCCAGTCCAGTGCCACGTCCTGCCAGAAATTAACCAGTTGCAGCCCGGTACAGGTGGAGTCGGCCATCTCGATCAGCTCCGGGCTGTGGGCTTGATACAGATGCAGCATCAAACGGCCGACCGGGTTGGCCGAGCGGGTACAGTAATCCAGCACCTGGGCCATATCGCTATAGCGATGGGTGGTGACATCCTGGCGAAACGCAGACAGCAGGTCCAGAAAAGGCTTGAGAGGCAACTGGAAGTTGCTGATGCTGCTGGCCAGAGGGACAAAAATTTCACTGTGCGGGGTATCGGCCAGGATGGGCTGGTGATATTGCAGTTGTTCTATTCCGGCTTCGAACTGCGCCAGCAGTTGCAGGCGCTCGGCAGCGCTTAAATCGCCTTCATCAGCAATGTCGTCGGCGCTGCGGGCAAAACGATAAATATCGGTGACCGGTCGGCGTAGCCGACGAGGTAGCAGCACAGAGGCGACAGGGAAGTTTTCATAGTGCTCGATAGACATAGTCCGCCAGTATACGGCTTTCGTTTCCACTAGGGCTGGTTTAGACTTTCGTATTGCTTCGGGGAGAACCATGCCACGTCCTATCTCGGCCACCATTCATATTGCGTCACTGCGTCACAATCTCGATATGGTTATTCAGAGCCTGAATAACGCCACGGCTCCATCCGGCGTAAAACGGCCCCATATCTGGGCCGTCATGAAGGCCAATGCTTACGGTCATGACATCGAAAATGCGGTGCGGGCATTCAGTGCCGCCGAAGGCATGGCGATGCTGGACCTGAAAGAAGCCATACGTTGTCGGGCTGCCGGTTGGACCGGCCCCATCATGTTGCTGGAAGGTTTTTTCCAGCCTGAAGATCTGGATGTGCTGGCCGAGTTTGGCCTGACCACTGTCATTCATTGCCACGAGCAGCTCAAGATGCTGGAGCAGTGGAAGGGCGGGGTGGCCTTGAATGCCATGGTCAAGCTCAATAGCGGCATGAACCGTCTGGGTTTCAGCGTGGACGATTACCCCGCCGCCTTCGAGCGCGCTCAGCGTCTGCAAAAAGCGGGCAAGCTGGGAACCGTGGGGCGCATGACGCACTTTGCGCGCGCTGACGACAATATCGACGCCACGCTGGAGCAGATTCGCTGCTTTAACCGGATCACCGATGGCTTGCCGGGCCCGGTCAGTGTGTGTAATTCAGCGGCAACACTAAGCCCTGACCTGGGTGCATACATGCCCTCCGGTCCGGATCACTGGGTACGCCCCGGTATTTGTCTGTACGGCAGCTCTCCTTTTGCGGACATCAGCGCCGAGGACTTCGGCCTGCAGCCTGGTATGACTTTGGCCGCAGAGCTGATCAGCGTGCGCGGCGTCAAGCAGGGCGAGGGCATTGGCTACGGCCATACGTACATTGCCGAGCAGGCCATGCGTATTGGCGTGGTGGCTTGTGGCTATGCCGATGGTTACCCGCGTCACGCGGGAACCGGCACCCCGATTACCGTGAACGGTGTGCGCACTCGTTTGCTCGGTCGTGTGTCCATGGACATGCTGGCAGTCGACCTGACCCCGGTGCCCGCCGCCGGTGTAGGCAGTCAGGCGGTGTTGTTCGGTCAAGGCGGGCCCAGTGTGGATGAGGTTGCTGCGGCAGCCGGAACCCTGGGCTACGAATTGATTTGCGCGGTCGCCCCACGCGTGCCGCGCGTCATCCAGGATTAACACCAACAAGGCATAGCCATGAAAAATAAATGTGTACTCGTTACCGGCGCTACCAAAGGAATCGGCTGGGCAATCAGCCAAAGGCTGGCTGATGCCGGGGCCCACGTTGTGGGTCTGGCCCGCCACACCGAAAGCATTGATTTCCCCGGATATCTGTACTCCTGCGATTTGAGCAATGCAGGCGAAACCGAGGAAATGCTGCGCGTTATCCGCGAAAAATATCCCGTTGATGCGGTTGTGAACAACGTGGGTATGGTCGCGCCCGAACCGATTGGTCAGGTGGACCTGGGCAATCTTTATCAGGTGTTTGACCTGAATGTACGTGTGGCGGTGCAAGTGGCCCAGGCTTTCATCCCTTCGATGAAAGCGCGCAAGGAAGGCCGCATCGTCAATATTTGCAGTCGTGTTGTGCACGGCGGTTCCGATCGCACCAGCTATGCCGCGGCCAAAAGTGCCTTGCTGGGTTGTACCCGCACCTGGGCCTTGGAATTGGCTCCTTACGGCATTACCGTCAATGCGGTCTCTCCTGGTCCGATCGAAACCGAATTGTTCCGTGCCAATCATCCCGTCGGCAGCGAAGCCGAACAGCGCAGCCTGTCCTCCATTCCTTTGGGACGTTTTGGGCAGGCGGCCGAAGTGGCTGCTGCGGTTACCTTCTTGCTAAGCGATGAAGCTGCTTATATCACCGGCCAGAATCTGGGCGTGGATGGCGGTGGCAGCTTGGCCGGACGTTAAGGAATTTCTATGGCCACCAGTACTCGTGCGGCCCGCAAGGCCAAAGTTGTATTTGTTTGCACGGAGTGCGGGGCAGATACACCCAAGTGGGCGGGCAAATGCCCTGCCTGCGGGGCTTGGAACAGTTTGCAGGAAACGGTAGAGACACCGGCTGCGGCCAGTGCGCATCGTTTTGCTTCCCTGGCTGGCTCCAGCCCGGTCCAAAGTCTTTCAGATGTGCAGGCACGGGAACTGCCGCGTGTGCCCACAGGCATAGGCGAGTTCGATCGTGTCCTGGGCGGTGGCCTGGTGGAAGGCGGCGTGATCCTGATCGGGGGCGATCCCGGTGTCGGTAAATCCACGCTGCTGCTGCAAGCCATGGCAGCCTTGGCCCAGCAAACCAAAGTTCTGTATGTGACGGGCGAGGAATCCGCCGAGCAGGTCGCCTTGCGTGCTCGCCGTTTGGGCGTGCCTACCGAAGGTGTGGATCTGCTGGCTGAAATTCGACTGGAATCCATCAGCCAGGCCTTGCAGTCGCACCAGCCTAGCGTAGTGGTAATCGATTCGATTCAAACCCTGTATTCCGATCAGCTCAGTGCGGCCCCAGGCTCGGTATCGCAGGTGCGTGAATGTGCGGCGCAGCTCACCCGTCTGGCCAAGCAAAGCGGTACTTCCATGATTTTTATCGGTCACGTCACCAAAGACGGGACCTTGGCCGGTCCGCGTGTGCTGGAGCACATTGTGGATACAGTGCTGTATTTCGAGGGGGATACCCATTCCTCTTTCCGCATGGTGCGCGCATTCAAGAACCGCTTTGGCGCGGTAAATGAATTGGGCGTGTTTGCCATGACGGAAAAAGGCTTGAAAGGAGTCAGCAATCCTTCGGCCCTGTTCTTGTCCCAGCATTCCCAGTCAGTAGCCGGTTCCTGCGTCATGGCCACCCAGGAAGGCACACGGCCTTTGCTGGTGGAAATTCAGGCTTTGGTGGACTCGGCCCATGTACCCAATCCGCGTCGCCTGTCTGTGGGGCTGGAAAGCTCCCGTCTGGCCATGCTGCTGGCGGTGATGCACCGACATGCAGGCGTGGTCACTTACGATCAGGACGTGTTCGTGAACGCTGTAGGGGGCGTCAAGATTACCGAGCCAGCCGCTGACTTGGCTGTGTTGCTGGCTATTTTGTCTTCCCTGAATAACCGCCCCTTGCCACGGGGCCTGGTCGTGTTTGGGGAAATCGGCCTGGCCGGTGAAATTCGTCCGGCCCCGCGTGGACAGGAGCGTTTGCGCGAAGCGGCTAAATTGGGCTTCAGCATTGCCTTGATTCCCAAGAGCAACGCCCCGCGTCAGGCGATCGAAGGCCTGGAAATCTGGGCGGTAGACCGGGTGGAAGACGCTGTCGACCGTCTGCGTAATCTGTAACCGTCATGATAAGTATTGAGTTGATCCTGGCCTGCTTGCTGGGAGGCGCGCTTATTGGCTATACCGGCGGGGTCCTGGGGATAGGTGGCGGCTTGCTGGCTATTCCATTGCTGGGCCTGATTCTGGGTATGGACCAGCAAACCGCTCAAGGTACGGCTCTGATCATGGTGGTGCCTGCGGTGCTGCTGACCGTGCGTCAGTACCATCGTCGCAACCACATTGATTTTCGTCGGGCAGCACTGGGGGCGATCTCCTCCATCATCTTTACCTGGCTGGGCGCACGTCTGGCTCTGGGCATGGATGCGATCTTGCTGCGTCGCATTTACTCTGTATTTGTGATGGCCATTGCCCTGTATTATTTCGACCAGAGTTTGGGTTTTTCCCGGCGGCGTCGTCGCAGTGACAAGCCGCGTCCGGACCCGGAGTCGTTTGGCCAGCTGTGGTATATCGCGGTAGGCATGATGGCGGGCTTGGCCGGAGGCGTGTTTGGTGTGGGCGGTGCGGTGCTGGTGGTGCCGTTCCTGACCAGCCGTATGGGTTATAGCCAGACCGGTGCGCAAGGCTTGGCACTGTCCATGATTATTCCCGGCACGTTGGTCGCCTTGGCGACGTACGCGTTTCATGGTCAGGCTACCTGGCAGGTCGGCATACCGATGGCGATGGGCAGCCTGCTGCTGGTGCCGTTTGGCGTGCGCTTGGCCTATCGTTTGCCCGAGAATCGTCTGAAGTTTATTTTTGCCTGCATGCTGGTATTGATCATGGCCCTGTTGCTGGTTCGTGCCTGAGGAGCTGCTGTGAGCACCCAATCCGAAACTGTCTATTCTTTGCCCGGTGGCGGTGCCTTGTTGGCTCCGGAGCTGGCCAATCAGCTGGATCTGGAACCCGAGGCCTTGCAGCGCTGGTTCGAGGCCACCTCGTATGGCGACCAGGCCAGCAAGGTGGGGCAGGGGGGGCGTCAGGCCGCCTGGTTTGTGAACGGGCCCTTTGGTCAGGCGGTGCTGCGTCACTACCGCCGTGGTGGCCTGGTGGCTCGCTTCAATGAGTCTTCCTACTTGTGGCAAGGGGCATCGCGGACTCGCAGCTGGCGAGAATTTCAGGTGATGTCTTATTTGCACAACATGGGCTTGGCCGTCCCCAAAGTGCTGGCGGGTGCATGGTGGCAACAGGGTTTTTGGTACCATGCGGCCTTGATAAGCCAGCGTGTGCCCGATGTGCAGCCTTTGACTCTGTGCCTGGACCGTGCCTCCCCCGAAGCGGTGGCACACGAGATTGTCCGCATGCACCAATTCGAGGTTTGGCACGCTGACCTTAACGCCTACAATATTTTGCTGGATGCGAATGACAAAGTCTGGCTGATCGATTTTGACCGTGCACGACAGGGGCCCGTCAGCCCCGCCCAGGCGCTGGGTAATGTGCAACGCCTGAGACGATCTTTGCTCAAAGTGTGTGGGCCGCGTGGCGATCAGTGGTGGCAGCAGATGTTTTCTGCTTACCGTCACCAAACGCAGCGTTAATTACGACTACGGGCTTTAAAAAAGCTTTATCATCTCGCCTTTTGGGTTTTTCGCTTTCGATAGGAAGGGGACTCGTGATGTCTTTTGGGATGAACACACCACAGGTACTCGCAGGCCTGCTGGCCGCTGCTGCCATCATGCCTGTTGCACAGGCACAAAATCAGGTTGTTAACGTCTATAACTGGGCTGAATATACGGCCCCCGACACCTTGTCCGGCTTTCAGAAAGCCACGGGCATTACCGTGCGTTATGACGTTTACGACAATAACGACACTTTGCAAGCCAAGTTGTTGACGGGCAAGTCGGGGTACGACGTGGTGGTTCCCTCCACGCATTACGCAGCGCGTCAGATCGAAGGCGGTTTGTTCCAGAAGCTGGATAAAAGTCAGATTCCCAACTGGTCCCATCTGGACCCGGACATCATGGCGCTGCTCTCCGATGTGGACCCCGGCAATGAATACCTGATTCCCTGGGGCTACGGCACCAATGGCCTGGGCTACAACGTCACTAAAGTCAAAGAGATCATGGGCGAGCAGGTGGACCTGGGCAACTGGGACATGCTGTTCAAGCCTGAAAATGCCCAGAAGCTGAAAGGCTGTGGCATTTCCATTCTGGACGAAGCCGCCCAGGTGTTCCCGGCCGTGCTGCACTACATTGGCAAAGACCCCAACAGCAGCAATGAAGCCGATTACCGCGAAGCCCTGGACTTGCTCAAGCAAATCCGTCCTTACGTACGTCAGTTCAGCTCCTCGGGCTATATCGACGAGCTGGCTGCGGGCGATCTGTGCATGGTCTACGGTTTCTCCGGCGACGTGATGATCTCCGCTGATCGTGCGCGCCAGGCTAAAAAGCCGTACGCCATCGACTACTACATTCCGCAAGGCGGGGCTCCGGTCTGGTTTGACACCATGGCCATCCCCAAGAGCGCGAGCAATGTGAAAGAGGCCCACGCCTTCATCAACTACATTGAAACGCCGGAAGTCCATGCTGCCATTACCAACACCATGTTCTACCCGAACGCCAATAAAGATGCGCGCGAGTTCGTGGTCAAGGAAGTAGCTGACAACCCCATGATTTACCCTTCGCCCGAAGTCTCCAAGACTTTGTTCGTCATCAAACCACAGCCACTGAAGGTGCAGCGTCTGCAAACGCGCCTGTGGGCTGAACTCAAGTCTGGACGTTAAGGCATCATGCAAGATATCCGTACCGGAACCTCGCCCTGGATGGATGGCGAGGATGCTTTCGTGCGTGTGGACGAAGTCGTCAAGATTTTTGGCGATACGGTGGCCGTACAGTCTGTAAGTCTGGACGTCGCCCGTCACGAAATTTTTGCGCTGCTGGGTAGTTCAGGCAGTGGCAAATCCACCCTGCTGCGTATGCTGGCAGGTTTCGAGGAGCCGACTTCCGGTCGGATTTATCTGGACAACGAGGATATTACCGACCTGCCGCCTTACCGGCGGCCGGTCAATATGATGTTCCAGTCCTACGCGCTGTTTCCGCACATGTCGGTTGAGGCCAATGTGGCTTTTGGCTTGAAGCAGGAAGGCGTGCCCCGCAACGAAATCCACGAACGCGTATTTGAAGCCCTGGATCTGGTGCAGATGGCGGGTTTTTCACGCCGCAAACCCAATCAGTTGTCAGGCGGCCAGCAACAGCGTGTCGCTTTGGCGCGTAGCCTGGTCAAGCGTCCCAAGCTGCTCTTGCTGGATGAACCCATGTCCGCATTGGACAAGCAGATTCGTCAGAAAACCCAGATTGAACTGGTCAAGATTCTGGAGCGTGTGGGAGTGACCTGCATTATGGTGACTCACGACCAGGAAGAGGCCATGACCATGGCCAGCCGACTGGCGGTAATGTCCGATGGGCAGATCATCCAGTCCGGTACGCCTTACGATGTGTACTCCTTCCCGAACTCGCGCTTTGTGGCGGGCTTTATCGGTTCCACCAATTTGTTCACCGGCGTAGTGACGGTGGACGAACCGGACCACGTTCATATTGAGTGCGAGGAGTTAAACCGCCCCTTGTATGTCAGCCACGGGATCAGCGAACCGCTGGGCATGGACGTGTATGTGTCCATTCGTCCCGAGCAGATCAAGGTGAGTCGTGAGTTGCCTTCCGAGGACACCAACTGGGGCCACGGCATCGTGACTCATGTGTCCTGGATGGGTAGCTACACCCGCTACCAGATTCGTCTGGACGCCGGCATGTTGATCGAGGCGCAAATGCCTAGCGGCACCTTGGCCCAGCCAGATGCTCCCGGCGTGGACGAAGAGGTCTACGTGTCCTGGTCCGACGACAGCGCAACGGTACTGAGCACATGAAGAACCTGTCCTGGCGCAAACTGCTGCCTACCAGTCGCACGCTGGTGGTCGCACCCACATTCCTGTGGATGATCCTGTTTCTGCTGGTGCCATTTTTGCTCGTGCTCAAGATCAGTTTTGCCGATCTTGATTTCGGGGTGCCGCCGTATACGCCCTTGGCCCAGTTTGCCGAGGAAAGCATTTCCTTTGTACTGAACCTGCGCGGCTATATCCTGCTGTTCAGCGACAATCTGTATTTGGCCACCTACGTCAGCTCCTTGAAGATGGCTGCCGTCACCACGATCTTTTGTATCCTGATCGGCTACCCGGTGGCTTACTACATTGCGCGCTCTTCACCCGCCGTGCGTAGTCTGTTGTTGCTGGCGGTGATTCTGCCTTTCTGGACCTCCATGCTGCTGCGTGTCTACGCCTGGGTAGGCATCTTGCGTGGCGATGGCCTGCTCAATCAGGTCTTGCTGTGGATAGGCATTATTGATGCGCCGCTGGAAATCTACCGCACCGATCTGGCCGTCTATATCGGTTTGATCTATGCCTATCTGCCATTTTTCATCCTCCCTTTGTATGCGAATCTGGTAAAGCTGGATATGCGCTTGCTGGAAGCGGCTTACGATCTGGGCGCACGTCCCTGGTCGGCGTTCTGGAATATCACCTTGCCCATGTCCATGTCCGGCGTGATTGCCGGTGCCATGCTGGTGTTTATTCCGGCCGTAGGCGAGTACGTGATTCCGGAAATGCTGGGTGGGGCTGACACCTTGATGATGGGCCGTGTCATGTGGACCGAGTTCTTCAATAATGCGGACTGGCCGATGGCTGCTGCCGTCACTTGCGTGATGGTCCTGCTCTTGATCATTCCCTTGATTTTCTTCCAGTACAGCCAGATGCGACAGATAGAAGCGCAACGGGGAGGCCGCTCATGACCAAGCCTAATCCCTGGCTGCGTGCCATCGTCCTGACGCTGGGCTTTGGTTTTCTGTACATTCCTATCCTGTTCCTGATCGTCTTTTCATTTAATGAATCGGCCATCATGACGTCCTGGTCGGGTTTTTCCTTCCGCTGGTACGAATCCCTGTTTCAGGATAAAGCGCTGCTCAGTGCTGCCAAGCTGTCTTTCCTGATAGCCGTGCTGACCGCGACCATGGCCACCATTCTGGGCACCTGGGCCGCCTATGTGCTGGCCCGTATGGGACGCTTCAAGGGCTTTGCTCTGTATATCGGTCTGGTCAGTGCACCGCTGGTCATCCCGGAAGTGGTGCTGGGTATTTCCCTGCTGCTGATGTTTGTGGAGCTGAACTCCCTGTTTGGCTGGCCGGAACAGAACGGTATCTTCACTATCTGGATTGGTCACGTGGTGCTGTGCACCGCGTACGCGACCGTGATTCTGCAATCGCGTATGCGTGAGCTGGATCGCTCTCAGGAAGAAGCTGCGCTTGATTTGGGTGCCACCCCCTTGAGGGCGTTTTTCCAGGTGGTCCTGCCTTCGATCGTGCCTGCCTTGATGGCGGCCTGGTTGCTGGCCTTTACCTTGTCGCTGGACGATGTGGTGATCGCCTCCTTCCTGTCCGGTCCGGGCTTTACCACCTTGCCGGTGGAAGTGTTTTCGCGCGTACGCTTGGGTCTCAAGCCCGAGATCAACGCGTTGGCGACCCTGCTGATTTTGGTGATTGGTATTTTTGTTGTGGTCGCCAGCCGCTTGCAGGTACGCCGCGAGCGTCGCGCCTGATTGATAAGGAGTATTGCCGTGTTCACGATGTATGGTTTGAAAAATTGCAGCACCTGCCAAAAGGCGATTGCCTGGTTTGAGCAAAACGGTCTGCCTTTGAACTTTGTGGATTACCGCGAACATCCCTTGGAAGCGGCCCGCCTGCAACAATGGGCGCAGGAGCTGGGTGGCTGGCCCAAGCTGGTCAACCGTGCCTCCATGACCTGGCGTAATCTGCCTGCAGAACGTAAAGAGCCGCAGGACGATGCCCAGTGGCTGGCCTTGATTGCTGAATTTCCGGCGCTGGTGCGCCGCCCCTTGCTGATTACGCCCGAGGGCGAGGTCAGCGTGGGTTTCAACGAAGGCAAATTTGCCGCTCGTTTTCTTAAGTAAACCAAGGGGGGCCAAGCCCCCCCATTTTTATATCTGCCATGTACACACAGACCGAACTCAAACAACAGGTGGCTCAGGCTGCGGTTGATTACGTCCTTCCTTTCCTGACCCCGGATTCCATTCTGGGTGTGGGTACGGGTTCCACGGTTGATTTGTTTATTGATGCTCTGGCGGCGCACAAACATGCCTTCAAGGCTGCTGCTTCCAGCTCGGAGCGCTCGACCGCTCGCCTGCAAAGTCTGGGTATTGCAGTGCAAGACTTGAACACCATCGAACGCATGGACTGGTATGTGGACGGTGCCGACGAAATCGATGCGGCGTTGAACATGACCAAGGGCGGTGGTGGCGCTTTGACCCGCGAGAAAATCGTGGCTTCGGTCTCGGACAAGTTCCTGTGCATTGTGGACGATTCCAAACTGGTGGATCGCCTGGGTGCGTTCCCCTTGCCGGTGGAAGTCATCCCCATGGCCAAGAATGCCGTGGCTCGCCAATTGCGCGCCTTGGGCGGTAATCCCGTCGAGCGTACGGGCTTTGTCACCGATAACGGTGGCCTGATTCTGGACGTGTCCGGTTTGTCGATTGCAGACCCGGCTGCTCTGGAAGCCCAGATCAACAATATGCCCGGTGTGGTGTGCTGTGGCCTGTTCGCGATTACCCCAGCCAGCGTGGCCTTGATTGCCGGTCAACAGGGTGTGCGTACCCTGCCTGGCGACGGTTTCTGAATTTTAATGTCTCTGTCATAATCGGTGCTTAATCTATGCACGGATTAAGCGCTGGCGCGAGCCATTTTGCTGTTACAGAAGGCCACTATGAACGAACATACCAATAAGCAGTTTCACTCCGATCTGGAGGCCACCCGTTCGCTGTTCTTGCAGATGGGCGGTATTGTTGAATCTATGGTTCGCAGTGCGACCGAAGCCCTGCAAACCGGGGATATGTCGCTGGTCGATCAGGTTCGCGAGCGTGAAAAAGAAATCAACCGCCTGGAGGTGGAGATTGACGAGCGCATCACCAATCTGATCGCCCGTAATCAACCCACCGCCATTGACTTGCGCATGCTGCTGTCCATCTCCAAAATGCTGACCGATATGGAACGCTGCGGGGACGAGGCCGAGCGCATCGCCAAGATGGCTCGCCGTCTGCACGAAGGTACCGCTGGCTACGAGCCCGTGGTGGAACTGCGCCACATGAGCTCCTCAGTCGCTGGCATGATCAACGATGTGCTGGACGCCTTTGCGCGCCAGGATGCCGTACACGCAGCGCAGATTGTGCGTAGCGACAAGGAAGTGGATCGTGAGTGGAAGGGTTCGCTGCGTCACATCATCACTTACATGATTGAAGATCCACGCACGATTTCGCACTCCATTGATCTGATCTTTATCGCCCGTGCGCTGGAGCGTATTGGCGACCACGCCAAGAACATGGCTGAACGCGTGATCTACATGGTGCGTGGTGACGACGTGCGTCACACCGGTGTGAAAAACACCGAGCGTACTGCACGTGGTGAACCCTTGCCAGAACCGGAATCCGAAGACAAAGCCTGATTCCGACCCGGGCCTTCTTGCTGCAAGCCTTGCATGACACCATGCAAGGCTTGTTTGCTTTTCAAAAACTAAAGCCGTAGCCTTGGGGGGCTTGGTCAGGATAGAACTGGGTACGTAGCAGTACCGCATCCTGCACCGTAATCAATACTGCTGAGTTCCACCAGGACGGGGTCAGCGTTGGCAAGGCCAGCAGATAGCCCTGCACGCCGTGCGCACCGGACTGGCGCACAAACTCCAGATCAGCCTCGTCCTCGACACCTTCGATTATCACGTAGGGGCTGTAATCGGCGCAGACATTGACCAGATTGCGCAGCAAATGGGCTGGCTGACCGGGGCTGCGTGCCCGCAGCAAGATCGAGCGGTCAATTTTGATAATGTCGGCATGGGTCTGCACCAGAAAGGCCAGGGTACTATTACCCGATCCCGTGTCGTCCAGAGCAATCCGTACCCCCAGGTTTTGTAGTTGGGCAATCAGGCGCAGCGCCGTGGGCTTGTGGGCGATGGTGCCGGTTTCCGTCACCTCCAGAATCAGGCGCTGGGCCACATCCGGGCGACTGTCCAGATAGCTGAACAGATCCTGCCACCACAAATCGTCCTGCAGGGAGCCTGCGGAGATATTCACTCCCAGACAAAGACCAGGTTTTGTACTGAGCAGCTCCACCACACTGCCCAAGACACTGCGATCCAGCCGGGACACCAGACCTAGCCGCTCCAGAGCGGCGATGGCCTCGGGTAAAGAGTAATCCGCCGTGCCGCAGTGACGAATCAAGGCCTCTTCATAAAAGTTCTTGTTCTTGTGTTTTTCGCCCAGGTGATAGATGGGCTGAAAGGCCAGGGCCAGCAGCCCATTCTGTAAATCATCCAGCATGCGAACTGCCAGACTCATATCGTCCCGGTAGGTCTTGGCCCAGACCTTGTGCCAGGCGGCCAGCGTGGCTGGGTGATTATGAGAGCAGGGGTTGGGAGCGGGAGGGTGGAGCTGATTCGTGTCGTACTGACGGCTATCGTAGTGGTAAGCCATCTGGGTGTGCAGGTAGATGCGGTGCTCATCCTGGGTGATGGGGTCACACTCCAGTGCCGCACCCAGCAATTGGGCCAGGGCATTGGGATGGGTACGCTGAAAGCGGTGTTGCTTGCCCAACTGCTTCAAGGCAATCAGGACAAAATCTCCCCGGATAAAGATTTCATTGGCAGTCAGCCCACAGTCCAGCAGCCTTTGCTGCACGGTATCCAGCACAAAAGCATGAAACTGCGGCCCATACAAAGCCTCCAAATAGCTCAGGTTGACCAGCCACAGGCGCAAGTGAGTGGAGTACTGGTCAATCTCGGGTAGGTCTAGGCGGCACATGAACTTCTTTTCCTGTGGGTAAAGCAGTAAGCGGCGGTGCTGTGCAGGGCTCGGCGCAAGGCTGCTCAGACATGGACACGTGATGGGCCGGTGTGGCTTGGGCACTGTATGCGCATCAAGGCCAGCCGTGATTTTGTGCCTTAGGGCTTCAGGTAACTGTAGAAAAATCCCATTTCTTTTGATTTTTGACCAGTCTGAAACTAACTTGTCGCGCAGCGTTTCATTTAATTACGTTTTGGCTGCGTGTTGAAGGCGGGGCTATTTGATAGGAATGCGGGGAAAGGCGGGGGAGTCGGGGGCAGAAATAAAGAAACCCCGGAGCACGATGGTAATGCTCCGGGGTTTGCGTGCGTGTCCTGAATCGGGACTTAAGCGGAAGGGGCGGTAAAACCGTCGGCTTCCACGTCCTTGTCTTCAAACAGATACTGCTCCATCTGTTCTTTCAAATACGTGCGGGCACGGGCGTCGGCCAGGTTCAGGCGGTTCTCGTTCACCAGACGGGTTTGCACGTCCATCCAGTTGGCCCAGGCCTGTTTGGAAATCGAGTGCCAGATCTTGGTGCCCAGCTCGCCGGGGTAGGGGGGAAACTCCAGGCCCTCGGCTTCCTGTTTCAGCTTCACACAGTGAATCATGCGTGCCATATGTGTTCCTTTTCAATCAAATGCTTGGATGGGCGTATTGTACTTAGGGGCGCAGGAGGGTCAAACCGGCTTACAGCTTTTTAATAAAGACCATGCTGTTGCGCGAACGGTTGTAATGCGACTGCTTGCCCTTGGGCAGATCGGACACGCCACCTTGTACAAAGCCACGCTTGATAAACCAGTGAGACGTGCGGGTGGTCAGCACAAAAAGACGCTTGAAGCCGGCCGCACGGGCCTTGGCTTCGGTATGGCGCAAGAGAATTTCACCTTCGCCCGAGCCTTGCCATTCCGGGTGCACGATGAGACAGGCCATTTCGGCCATGCTTTCTTCTTCGTATGGAATCAAGGCCACACAGCCGTAAATAATGCCGTCGTGCTCCAGAACCGTGAACTGCTCCACCTCGCGCTCGATGACCGAACGGCCACGGGGGACCAGGGTGCCGTCAATTTCAAGGGGTTCGATCAGTTGCACGATTGCACCCACATCGTCCAGATTGGCCGGGCGCAAATCGTCCAGTGTGTCTTCCACCACCATGGTGCCTACCCCATCGTGGGTGAAGATCTCCAGCAAAATGCTGCCGTCCTGCTTGTAGGGCACCAGGTGCGCACGGGCAATACCGCGTTTGACGGCTTGCGAGGCGTAGCGCAGGAAGGTGGAGCAGTCCTCGTCCAGCTTGCCCGAGGCAAGCAGGGAGTCGGCATCGGCACGGGCCAGCTCCGAATCGATATCCAGATTATTGGAGTGCCCGATATGCTCCGGGGTCAGGAAAATCAGCTTTTCAGCGCGCAGGGCGATGGCCGTGCTGGTGGCCAGATCTTCCATGTCCAGGGTAAAGGCCTCGCCAGTTGGAGAAAAACCCAATGGGGAGAGTAGAATAAGCGCTCCTTGGCTCATGATCAGCCGCATGGCGTCCACGTCCAGCTTGCGTACCGCGCCAGAATGCTTGAAGTCCAGGCCATCAATCACGCCCACCGGACGCGCGGTCACAAAGTTGCCCGAAATGATGCGAATCTGGGCATGTGACATGGGGGTATTGGGCAAACCCTGGCTGAATGCGGCTTCAATGTCCAGGCGAATTTCACCAGCGGCTTCTTTGGCGCATTCCAGAGCGACCGCACTGGTTGGCTCGGTACCGCGACCGAATTGCGTGGTTTCGCCTTTCAGGCGCAGTTGCTCATTGACCTGGGGGCGGGAGCCATGCACCAGCACCAGCTTGATGCCCAGTGCTGACAGCAGCGACAAATCCGGGATCAGGGTGTAGAGCAGTCCATCGTTGATGAGCTCGCCCCCAAAGGCCACCACGAACGTCTTGCCACGAAAATCGTGTACATAAGGCGCCACTTCCCTGAACCATCGCACAAATTGTGCCTGGGATTCATCAGGTGGTTCGATGGCGTTGTACGAGTCGGGGATGTCTGTGTTCATTGCGGGGGATCTTTGCGTCCAAATGGTTTCAAGCCAAAATTATAATGATGTCTGTACCAGAAACTACCTTTCATGCACGAGTCCGACGAATTGACTGAAAACCCACACTCTTTACCAACAATTTCTTATCCTGATGACCTGCCAGTCAGCGCCCGACGGGCCGAAATTGCGCAGGCGATCAAAGACCATCAGGTGGTCATTGTGTGTGGTGAAACCGGCTCGGGCAAAACCACCCAATTACCCAAAATCTGTCTGGAGCTGGGCCGTGGCCTGCAGGGCAAGATTATTGGTCATACTCAGCCGCGCCGTCTGGCCGCCACGTCGGTCGCCAAGCGTATTGCCCAGGAGCTGCAATCGGAGATTGGTGACTGGGTAGGGTACCAAATCCGCTTTAACGACAAGACCGGACCGCGCTCGGCCATCAAATTGATGACAGACGGGATCTTGCTGGCCGAGTCCCAGCGCGATCCCCTGTTAAGCCGCTATGACACGATCATTATTGACGAGGCCCATGAACGCAGTCTGAACATCGACTTTCTGCTGGGCTTTTTAAAGCAACTGTTGCCACGTCGTCCGGACCTGAAGCTGATTATTACCTCGGCCACAATTGATGCCGAACGTTTCGCGCAGCACTTTGCCCACAAGGGCAAGAAGGCGCCTGTCATTGAAGTGTCGGGCCGTCTGTATCCCGTCGATATTGTGTACCGCCCGATTCTGGACCCGTCTTTGGTCGATGCTGAAGAACGCCGTTCCGCCTCCGAGGAGGAGCGGGATCTGATGCAAGGCATTGTGGATGCGGTGCAGGAATGTGCCCGGCATGGTACGGGCGACATTCTGGTCTTCCTGCCTGGTGAGCGTGAAATCCGCGAAGCCACCGAGGCGCTGGAAAAAGAAAAGCCCATCAATACCGTGATCCTGCCCTTGTTTGCGCGTCTGTCGCAGGCGGATCAGGAACGTATTTTCCGACCCAAAGGCAATGCGCGCCGTGTGGTGCTGGCGACCAATGTGGCAGAAACCTCGCTGACCGTGCCCGGCATTCGCTTTGTGGTCGATAGTGGTCTGGCGCGTATCAAGCGCTATTCCTGGCGCAACAAGGTCGAGCAACTGCGTATTGAAGCGATCAGTCAGGCCTCGGCCAGCCAGCGGGCAGGGCGTTGCGGTCGTATTGGCCCCGGTATCTGTATTCGTCTGTATGACGAGCAGGATTTCAAGAGCCGCCCCCCCTTTACGGATCCCGAGATTCTGCGTTCCTCGCTGGCCTCGGTGATTCTGCGCATGAAGGCCTTGCATCTGGACGATGTGGAAACCTTCCCCTTTGTGGAGCCGCCCACGGGCCGTGCGATTGCCGATGGGTATCAAATTCTGCAAGAGCTGGGTGCGCTGGATGAACAGCAGCGCCTGACCAAGGTAGGCCGTTCCCTGGCTAAACTGCCTGTGGACCCGCGTGTGGCCCGCATGATTCTGGCCGGTCATGAACATCATTGTTTGACGGAAATGCTGATCGTGGCCTCGGCTATGTCCGTGCAAGATCCGCGTGATCGTCCTGTCCATGAGCGCGAAGCGGCCAATCAGGCCCATGCCCGTTTCAACGACGACAAGTCCGAGTTCCTGTCCTATGTGAAGCTGTGGAACTGGTTGGAAGAGCTGTCGCAGGAACAAAGCTCGCAGCGCAAGTTTGCCAATAGCGTTAAACAGGCTTTGCTGTCCCCTTTGCGTATTCGTGAATGGCGAGATGTTCATACCCAATTACGCAGTCTGGTACAGGAGCAGCGCTGGGTCGCCAACCCCTCGGCAGCCACGTATGAGCAGGTGCATCTGGCCTTGTTGACGGGCTTGATCGGTAATATTGGCTACAAGAGTGAAGAAACGGGTGTCTATCAAGGTACGCGTGAATTGCGCTTTGTGATTCACCCCGGCTCCAAGCTGGTCAAGAAAGCAGGCCGCTGGATTCTGGCGGGCGAGCTGATGGAAACCACGCGACTCTTTGCCCGCTGTGTGGCGCGTATCGAGCCGCAATGGATTGAAAAAGTTGGCGCCCATTTGCTGCGTAAAACCTGGGGCGATCCGCGCTGGGAGAAGAAAGCCGGGCAGGTAGTGGCCAACGAGCGTGCTACCTTGTATGGCTTGCTGATTTACAGTGGCCGTCGCATTCACTTTGGCCGCATTGATCCGGTGCAGGCACGCGAGTTGTTCTTGCGCCAGGCTCTGGTGCCAGGCGAGATCGACTCCAACCTGCCTTTCCTGCGTCATAACCGTCAGCAGATACAGGCGGTAGAGCGTTTGGAGCACCAATCCCGCCGCCCGGATATTCTGGTGGATGAGGAACTGATCTACGCGTTTTACGATCAGCGCATTCCCAAGGACGTGTACCAGACCGCCACATTGGAAAAGTGGTTCAAGGGCTTGTCCAAAGAAGAGGCCAAGGGCCTGGAGCTGAACCGCGACGAATTGATGCAGCACGACGCAGCCGGCATCACCACCGAGGTCTTTCCGCGCTCCGTTGAATGGCAGGGTGTGAAGATGGCGCTGGATTATCACTTCGAGCCGGGCTCGGTGCGCGATGGGGTGACCTTGAGCGTTCCCTTGTTCGCCTTGAACCAGATCGACGCTGCGCGTTGCGAGTGGCTGGTGCCCGGCATGCTGAAAGAAAAAGTGCTGGCTTTGCTGAAATCCTTGCCGCAACGCATCCGCCGCCATTGTGTGCCGCTGCCCGATTATGCTGCCGCCTTTCACCAACGCTGGTTTGAAAAAGCAGCCGATCCGGGCATGAGCCTGCTGGACGCCATTTCGCAGGATATGTGGACTCAGCTCAAGCAAAGGCCGCAGCGCAGTGACTTCAAACCCGAGACGCTGGCGACGCACTTGTTCATGAACTTCCGGGTCATTGACGAGCATGGCCGCATGTTGTCGGGCGGGCGCAATCTGGATCAGCTCAAGGCCGAGCATGGCCGTCAGGCCCAGGCCTCCTTCCAGCAAATGGCCGCCAGCGACGAACAGGTAGCGCAAGTGCTGGATCACGAGCAACTGACCAGCTGGAGCTTTGGTGAACTGCCCGAGCTGATGGAAATCAAACGCAAGGGGCGCAGCTTTATTGGCTACCCGGCCTTGATCGACAAGAAAACCCATTGCGATCTGGATGTGTTCGATGACCCGGCCCAGGCCCAGCGTCAGCACCGTCAGGGTTTGCGCCGCTTGTTCCGTTTGGCCCTGCGCGAGCAGGTGCGCTTTCTGGAAAAGAACATTACGGACCTGACTCGTATCAGCATGCTGTACATCAATCTGGGGACGCAGGAACAATTGCGTGATCAGATCATTGATGTGGCCCTGGAGCAGTCCTGCATGATGGAGCCCTGGCCCAAGAACCAGGCCGAGTTCGAGGCTCGTGTGCAGGAGGGCCGCAGCCGTCTGGGTCTGGTGGCCCAGGAAGTGGCGCGTCTGGCCGGGCAGATTCTGACTGAATGGAGTGCCGCCCAGAAGAAACTGGCGCAAATCAAGGCCCACCCCGAGGCTTTGAAAGACATACAGCAGCAATTGAACGCCTTGATGCCTACCTTGTTTCTGGAAAGCAATGAATACGCGCAGTTGGCGCATATGCCGCGTTACTTGAAAGCGGTACAAACACGGGTGGACAAGCTGCGTGCCGACCCGGCTCGCGATCAACGCCTGATGCAGGATATGTCGGTTTTGCTGACCAAGTACCAGCGTGCCGTGGCCGCGCTGAAAGGTGCGACCGATAGCGGTCTGCGGGATTTTCGCTGGATGCTGGAGGAACTGCGCGTGTCCTTGTTTGCCCAGGAACTGCGCACCCCCATGCCTGTCTCGGTCAAGCGGCTGGAAAAAGCCTGGGCTGCCTTGCAGCGCTAGATTGTTTGTTATTTTGGTATTGGTCGGCAGGGGGCGGGTGATTGTGCGTTTGTTGTTCAGTGAGATGTGAACCAATCGAAACATATTGCCTGCCCTTATTCACCTTGAGCATCGCTTCAGGGTCACCAATGTCTATTGGCTTCAGTACAATTCCATCATGAGCGAAACCACCCCTTCCTTTGTCCATTTGCGATCCCACTCGGAGTTCTCCGTGGTGGACGGCATCGCCCGTATTCCCGAAATGATCAAGAAAGCGCAGGCCTATGGGCAGCCTGCACTGGCTTTGACGGACTTGTGCAACTTGTTTGGACAGATCAAGTTCTATACCTCGGCGCGTAAAGCCGGGCTGAAAGCCATCATGGGCTGTGATATCTGGCTGCAAAACGAGGAAGACCGCGAAAAACCGTCGCGCTTGCTATTGCTGGTGCAAAACGAGGCCGGTTACTTGAGCCTGTGTGACATTCTGACCCGCGCCTGGTTGGGGAACCAATACAAGGGGCGGGCAGAGGTACAGCGCGCCTGGCTGAAAGAATGTAGTGGCTTGATTGCCTTGTCCGGTGCTCGTATGGGTGATGTAGGCCAGGCTCTGGCCGATGGCAATCTGGATTTGGCCCGTGATTGCGCCCGTCATTGGGCAGACCTGTTTCCCGGCGCCTTCTATATTGAACTGCAGCGCAGCGGTGCGGACGGCGATGAGCTGTATGTACAAGCTGCCATGCGTTTGGCAGCAGAGATGGACCTGCCTGTCGTTGCTACGCACCCGATTCAGTTTATTGCCCCGGACGATTTCCGCGCGCATGAGGTGCGGGTGTGTATTGCCGAAGGCGAACAGCTGGCCAACCCCAAGCGTGTGAAGCGTTTTACGCAAGAGCAGTATTTTCTGAGCTCGGAGGAAATGCAGCAGCGCTTTGCGGACGTTCCTGCTGCGCTGGAAAACACGTTGGAAATTGCCAAGCGTTGCAACCTGGAGCTGGAACTGGGCAAACCCTATCTGCCCGATTTTCCCACGCCTGATGGCATGTCGCTGGGCGACTTCCTGATTCAACAGGCCAAAGACGGTCTGGAAATCCGCTTGAAGCAGCTGTATGCCGACCCCGAGGAGCGCGAGAAGCAACGCCCCACTTACGAAGAGCGTTTGATGTGGGAGTGCAACACCATTATTTCCATGGGCTTTCCCGGCTACTTCCTGATCGTGGCGGACTTCATTAACTGGGGCAAGCACAATGGCGTGCCCGTAGGGCCGGGTCGAGGATCGGGCGCGGGTTCCCTGGTGGCTTACAGCATGGGGATTACTGATCTGGACCCCTTGCGCTATGACTTGCTGTTCGAACGTTTCCTGAATCCCGAGCGGGTATCCATGCCTGACTTTGACGTGGACTTTTGTCAGGACAACCGCGAACGTGTTATTGATTACGTTAAACAGAAATATGGCCGTCAGGCCGTCAGCCAGATCGCCACGTTCGGTACTCTGGGCGCAAAAGCCGTGGTGCGCGACGTAGGCCGTGTGCTGGAACTGCCTTACAGCCTGTGCGATGGCTTGTCCAAACTGATTCCTTTCAACCCCGCCGATCCCTGGACGCTGGAACGTGCGCTGGCCGATGAGCCTGCCTTTCGCGAGCGTTACGAGAACGACGAGGAAGTCAAAGCCCTGATCGATCTGGCCCGTCCCTTGGAAGGCCTCACCCGTAGTGTGGGCATGCACGCCGGGGGGGTCTTGATTGCGCCCGGCAAATTGATCGATTTTTGCCCGTTGTATGCCCAGTCTGGCCCGGACGCCAACGCCGTGTCGCAATACGACAAGGACGACGTGGAGGCTGCCGGCCTGGTCAAGTTCGACTTTCTGGGGCTGCGTAACCTGACGATTCTGGACTGGGCCGTGCGCTATGTACGCCAGTTCAATGCGGACAAGCGCGAGTTCGACATCATGGCCTTGCCACTGGATGACGACGCCTCTTACAAGCTGTTGTGCGAAGGTAATACGACAGCGGTGTTCCAGCTGGAATCGCGTGGGATGAAGGAGCTGCTGCGCAGTCTGCGGCCTTCCACTTTTGAAGACATTATCGCCATGCTGGCCCTGTACCGTCCGGGGCCGCTGGAGTCGGGCATGGTGGTGGACTTCGTGAACCGTAAACACGGTCGAGCCGAGGTCGATTACTTCCACCCGGATCTGGAAAGCACCTTGAGCAGCACCTACGGGGTCATCGTCTACCAGGAACAGGTGATGCTGATCTCGCAGATTATCGGTGGCTACTCGCTGGGTGGCGCCGACTTGCTGCGCCGTGCCATGGGCAAGAAAAAGCCCGAGGAGATGGCCAAGCACCGGGTTCTGTTTGAGGAAGGGGCGGTCAAGAAAGGCCACGACCCTGAATTGGCGGTCAAGCTGTTTGACCTGATGGAAAAGTTTGCGGGCTATGGCTTTAACAAGAGTCACTCCGCTGCTTATGCTCTCATCGCCTATCAGACAGCCTGGCTCAAAGCCCACCATCCGGCCGAGTTCCTGGCCGCGACTTTGTTGTCCGATATGGACGATACTGACAAGGTCCAGATTTTCTGGAAAGATGCGCTGGCCAATGGCGTGGAAGTCTTGCCGCCAGATATCAATGCGTCCAACTATCGCTTTGAGCCTGTGCAGGATAGCTATACGGAAAAAGGCTTGCCGCCACGCACCATGCGCTATGGTCTGGGCGCCGTGAAGGGTACCGGTCAGGCTGCGGTTGAAGCGATTGTGGATGCTCGCAAGCAAGGCGGACCTTTCACCAGCCTGTTTGATTTCTGCCGCCGGGTAGACCGCCATCAGGTGAACAAGCGCACCATTGAAGCCTTGGTGCGTGCCGGCGCTTTTGACACGATTGATGAAAACCGCGCCGCTTTGTTGGCCAGTATCGGTGCCGCTACCGAAGCTGCCGAACAGGCCGAACGTAGCGCCAACCAGTCTTCGCTGTTTGATGACGACTCCAACGATATTGTGGAAGGCGAGGTTGCGAAAGTGGCTCCCTGGAGCCTGCAAGATCGCTTGCGTCAGGAAAAGACGGCACTGGGCTTTTACTTCAGCGGCCATTTGTTTGACGCCTGGCGTGATGAGGTCCGCCGTTTTGCACCGACACCGTTGGCACGTTTGGAAGCGTCGCGTAGTCCGCAGTGGTTTGCCGGTGTGCTGTCAGCGGTGCGTGTACGCATGACACGTCGCGGCAAGATGCTTTACGCCATGCTGGATGACGGCTCGGCGCAGCTGGAAGTGGCCATCTTCAATGAGCTGTTTGAAGAGCATCGCCAGCGCCTGAAAGAAGACCAGTTGATCATCATCCAGGGCAAGGTCAGCAACGACGATTACACCGGCGGCTTGCGTATCAATGCTGATGCTATTTTTGACTTGCAGCTGGCCCGTGAAGCCCGTGCCAGTTGCCTGAGCATCGGCCTGAACAATAATGCCGACGCACAGCGTCTGCAAACCTTGTTGGCACCACACCGTGCCCAGGAGCAGGGCGGGGTGCCGGTCGAGGTACAACTGCTGCGTCCCGATTATGAGTGCGTGGTGCAGTTGGGCCCGCAGTGGCGTGTTCGTCTGGCGGATTCCCTGCTGGAGCAGCTGGAAGGCTGGGACGCCACGCGCGAGGTGGAGATCAGCTACCGATGAGGCCCTTGCGCATTCTGCACTCGGAAGCTGCCACCAGCTTTGGTGGTCAGGAAAACTACATTCTGCGAGCCATGCGCATCTTGCGCGAAAGGGGGCATCAGGTGGAGGCCGCCTGCCAACCCCACGCCCAGTTGACCGAGCGCCTGCGCGACGAGGGTTTTGTGGTTCATACCCTGTTGATGGATGGCCCGGCCAATTACATGCGCGGTGTGCGCCAGTTGCGTCGGGTCTTGCGCCAAGGTCAGTTTGATGTGCTGAACAGCCATAGCCGCCGTGACACCATGCTGGCCGGTGTGGCCGGGCGCCTGGCGGGAACTCCCTTGATTGTGCGTACGCGCCATCTGGCCAAGAAAGTGGGCTCCTTGATGTCTTACACCATCGTGCCCAAACGGGTGATTACGCCCAGCGATTATGTGCGCGATCACCTGATCGAGCGGGGCGTGAAACCTGGGCATGTTCGGGTGGTCTATCCCTGTGTCGATCCCAGCGTGATTGATTCAGCGCCCCTCCTGGATTTGCGTGCCCAGTTGGGTTTGGCGTCTGATACCTTGCTGGTAGGTTGCGTTGCCGTATTGCGGCGCGAAAAAGGCCATCATGAACTGATCGCCGCCATGCAGCCTTTATTTGATCGCTACCCTCAATTGCACTTGGTGCTGGTGGGGGGCGGCTCTCCGGGTTATGAACAGTTGCAGGCCTTGATCGCGGAGCTGGGACTGCAAGGGCGGATTCATATGCTGGGCGCTCGTGCAGATGTGCCTTCGATTCTGCCCAATCTGGATATTTTTGCCTTGGCGACCCATATGGAAGCGTCGGGCACTGTTTTTGTAGAAGCTGGAAGCGCTGGCATTCCTGTGCTGGGCAGTCGCGTTGGCGGGGTCCCGGAGATGATGCAAGAAGGCCGCAGCGGTTTGCTGGCGGATTTGCACGACCCGGAGCAGTGGCGTGCCGCCTTGGAAAAAATGATCCGGAGCACGGAGTTGCGTCAGGAAATGGGAGCCGCAGGGCGCCTGTTTTGTCGTAGCGACGAGCGCTTTACCCCGGTTGCCATGGGCGACCGGCTGGAAGGCGCTTATTATGCTTGGTTAAAGGAGCTTCAGGGATGAAAGTGGCAAGCACTGTGCCCGTCATGATGTACCACCATGTCACCCCGGAAGGGGGCATGATCAATGCCAGTCCCGAGCATTTCGAGCAGCATTTGCAATGGTTGAAGAAAAACGGCTGGACCAGCCTGACAACCGAGCAATTTGTAGGCCATCTGCAAGGGCAGGGCGTACCGCCCAAATCGGTACTGATTACCTTTGATGACGGCTACCTGGATAACTGGGTCTACGCTTATCCCTTGTTGAAAAAATATGGCTTCAATGCCGTGATTTTCCTGGTGACAAGCTGGATCAATGAGGGGCCTGTGCGCCCTTATCTGGGCCAGGGCCAGGACGTGCCCGAATGCCCGGATCATCGTGAATGTGAAGCGCGTATCGAGCAAGGTCGTAGCGACGAGGTGATTTTGCGCTGGAGTGAAATCCACGCCATGCAGGCTGATGGTGTGTTCGAGTTCCACAGTCATACTCATACCCATACTCGCTGGGACCTGAGCGAACAGCGCGATCAAAAGAACGACAAGATGCGTTGGGAACTGGAGCAATCCCGTCAGACCTTGAAGGCCAATATGGGTATGGTCTCTGACCAGCTGTGTTGGCCGCAAGGCTATTTTGATCCTGATTATGTGCAGGTCGCCCAGCAAGCCGGTTTCCGCTATCTGTATACAACGCGCGCCTTCGGCTCCAACCAGCCTGGTAGCGATCCTTTGCACATTTATCGTTTCGCCGTGCGTGACACGACGGGCGTATCGGTAGGACGCAGGCTGAATGTTGCGGTACATCCCGTGATCGGTCCGATTTTCAACAGGTGGAAAGCATGGCGTCGTCGTCAACGACAGAAATAGGGCAAAGCGCCGCGTCGAGTTCTGGCAAGCGCCTGTCCGTTATCCTGATCACGAAAAACGAGCAGGCGCATATTCGTGCCTGCCTGGAATCCGTTGCCTTTGCGGACGAGATTATTGTGGTGGACTCGGGCAGTACGGATGATACGGTGGAAATCGCCCGCTCCATGGGGGCGAACGTGACGGTCACCCCGGATTGGCCCGGTTTTGGGCCGCAGAAGAATCGGGCACTGGATCAGGCCACGGGCGAGTGGGTGCTGTCCATTGACGCGGACGAGCGCGTTACGCCCGAGCTTGCACAACTGATTCAGCAGGAAATGATCCAGCCGCGTGGTACGGCTTACCGGATTGCCCGCCTGTCAGAGTTCGCTGGCCGCTGGATGCGCCATAGCGGTTGGTGGCCAGACCGGGTATTACGACTGTTCAAGCGTGGTACAGCCCGCTTTAACGACGCCAAAGTCCATGAAAGCGTGCAGACCGAGCATCCAGTCCTGGTCTTGGATGGACATTTTCTGCATTACCCCTACGCCAGTCTTGAAGTCTTTATCGACAAGATCAACCGTTATTCCTCGGATGCGGCCCGTCAAATGCAGGCCAAGGGCAAGACCACCAGCCTGCCGGGCATTGCTGGCCATGCCAGCTGGACCTTCGTGCGTCACTATATTGTTCGACGGGGATTTCTGGATGGCCCGCAAGGCTTCATTCTGGCGTGTATGGCCGCTTCTGGCAGCCTGTTTCGATATAGTAAGCTGTGGTATTACACCCGTCAGAAGTCTGATTAGCCCCTTATAATGCCGCCTATGATTCCGATTCTTATGTACCACCAGGTCGGGGTGCCTGCTCCCAAGGGCTCGCCTTACCGTGGTTTGACCGTGCATCCTACTGATTTTCGGCGCCAGATGACTTGGCTCAAGCGCTTGGGTTACCGTGGTTTATCCATGGCGCAACTGATGCCGTACCTGCGGGGTGAAAAGCAGGGCAAGGTTGTGGGAATCAGCTTTGATGATGGCTACCGTAACGTCTTTCAGAACGCCATGCCGGTGCTGGATGAATTGGGCTTTACGGCGACCAATTACATTGTGGCGCGGCATCTGGACGGTTCGAACTTCTGGGACCAACCCAAAGGAGTGCCGCATTCCGGTCTGATGTCCTTGCCAGAACTGCGCGCCTGGGTGAACGCCGGTCATGAAGCCGGTTCGCATACGCTGGACCATGTGCATCTGACCGATGTGTCCTCGGAAATTGCCCATTACCAGATCGTGCAATCCAAGGCAGAGCTGCAAGACGTGCTGCAAGTGGAAGTCAGCGCGTTTTGCTATCCCTATGGCGATCAGAATCAGGCTATTCGTGAGCAGGTGCGTCAGGCTGGTTATCTGAATGCCACCACGACCAATCGCGGTCTGGCTCGTTCAGACGATGATTTGTTTGACTTGCCCCGTGTGACGGTCTCGCGTTCCACCAATATTTTGCGCTTCGTGCAAAAGTGCGTGACACGCCTGGAAGACAAGCGTCGTACGGTTTCCCGCTCATGAGCTCAGATCAAACCCGCGATACTCCCGCTGCGATTCCCGAGCGCCTGCGCATCGCTTTTGTGGTCGACCGTTTCGGTAACCGCTTTGGCGGCGCTGAAGCGTATGGGGTGGAGCTGATGCGCGAGCTGGCCGAAAAACACGAAATCACTGTGTTTGCGCGCGAATATGACAGTCGCTGTGATTTGAAGCTGGCCTATGTGCCTATTCGACATTGGTCGCATTGGCCGGGCTGGATACGCGGCATCCTGTTTGCCCGTCAGGCCGCCAAGGCCACGGCGCAAGGTTTTGATATTGTGCACTCGCACATGAACGGCTGGTGCGGGGACGTGGAAGTAGTGCATGTCACCCCCGTGCGGTTTAACTGGCGCGTGCGGCCTTTGCCTTTGTTGAAAAAACTGGGCTCTTACTTCAGCCCCAGGGTCTGGGGGTATCTGGGCCTGGAAAAACGCCGTTTGCGCCCCGGCCCTCATGCCGTAGTCGCCGTTTCGGGCTTGATTGCCGAACAATTGCAGCAAGCTTATGGCAGCGTGCACGACTATCCCGTCATTGCTCCCGGTGTGGCCTTGCCGCAAGCCGATGCCCAAGGACAGGAGCGCACCCAGGTTCGCGAGTCTTTGGGTTTTACGAACGATCAGGTTGTCTGTCTGTTGGTGGCTCGTAATCCGCTGCGTAAAGGCTTGAATACGGTGCTGGAAGCCTTGGCGAAACTGCCTTCCCATTATCGATTGCTGGTGGTGGGCGGAAAGCCGGGTTTGCGTGACCAGATACGCCAGCAGCTTCAGGCTCTGAATATGCAGGATCGCGTTATCCTGCAGGGTGAAACCTCTAACGTCGAACCTTTTTATCGCGCTGCCGATATTTACGTGCATCCCACCCTGAATGACAGCTTTGGCATGGCACCGCTGGAAGCCATGTCCTATGGTTTGCCGGTTGTCCTGAGCCCGGCTCCGTGGTGCGGCTTTGCCCAATATGTGCAGGGCGGCTATCACGCACTGCTGCTCAGCCATCCGGAGGATGCTCAGGAACTGGCTCAGGCGATTGAGAAAATCAGCAAGGACCCGGCCATGGCCAGGAACCTGATCGAGAACTCGCGTGAGTTATTGGTGCAATTCAGTTGGCCTGCCGTCGCGACTCGCTATCAGGACCTGTATCAAAAAGTGTTGCTTCGCCGCCAAGATTAAAGGCAGGTGCAGCCAGGTTTTCTCTTTTACCGAGATTAAATCGTCAAAACTGCTGTTCAGTCATTGTTCAGCTTACGCAATAGCGGATACACTTTGTGGCCTGTAGATGCTCGATCTGAGTATTTGTCTGTCATTCACAGCCGCTGACGGAGCGAGTTTTGAAGGTCCTGATCACTGATATTCACCATGGTAATGGCGGTGGCCATGTCACCTATATTTTGGGTTTGTTGCGCGGTTTGGCCCATCAGTGTGAATTCACTCTGGCGGCACCGGCAACGGGCCGACTGTATCGGGAAGCGTCGCAGATACCCGGGGTAAGAGTGTTGCCAGGCCTGTATACCGCCCGTATCGGGACGGCCTTGTCGGAAATCTGGAACCTGCGCCGTTTTTTGCAGCGCGAAGCCTTCGATATCGTGCATTGCAATGGTAGTACCGATCATCGTCATGTCATGATCGCCTGCAAAACCTTGTCGAATCCTCCCGTTATTATCTGGACCAAACACAATACCAAGCGTCTACACAGCATGGGTAACCGTTTGCGGGCGCGCTTTGGGACTGATCTTTGCATTGCTGTCAGCGATTATGTTGCCCGCCAACTCGCCAATTCTGATTATCGGCGTTGCAACGTTGAGCGGATTTATCACGGTCTGGACTTGGAACATTATTCCCCGGTTTCCGCGCAGGAAAAGCAGGCTGCACGCCAAGCACTTTTCGGCGCTGATTTGGCAGAGAACAGTTTGGTGCTGGGCTCAGTGGGTGGCACGGATCTGGAAAAAGGTTGGTTGCTGCTGGTTGAAGCAGTGTCCCGTCTGGAGCCGGAACTCAAGCAGCGCGTTCGGATTGTGGTAGCAGGTGATCCACCTGCGCAGGCTGTTCGGGAGCAAGTGCAGGCTTTGGGCTGTGCCGAACAATTGGTTTTCCCCGGCTTGGTTAAGGATGTGCGGTCGATCCTGGCTGCCTGTGATGTGGGGTTTGTGCTTTCATACAAAGAGTCGGCCTCGTACGCGTGCTACGAATCCTTGGCTTTGGGGCTGCCCGTCTTGATCTCCAATGCGGGTGGTCTACCGGAAAGCATCGAGCATTTGCATGAGGGTTGGGTGGTGCCTTGTGGAGACGTGGCAGCCATTGAGGCGCATGTCCGAGACATGTTATGTCAGAAGTACTGCTTGCATACCGTGGGCAAGCGTGCCAGGCAGCGCGCAGAAAATCGTTTTGATGCGCAGCGTTTTTCGGTGGATACCTATCAGGCCTATTTGAAGGCGCGGGCGCTATAAAGTCAGATGCAGGCCAAGCCTGTAGTAAAAAGCGTTCTGAGTGTATTTCAGAACGCTTTTTTTATGCTTAGTTGTTGAGGGACGGAGCCGTGAGTGTTTCCAGCTCCGTCAGCCAGATCAAGGCATCTTCCCGCTTTTCTCCACACATTTCCGGCGAGGCTTGCAAGCCCGAGCAACAGGCAGGGCGTTCGGGTTGGCCAAAAATCCGACAACGTAGCTGTTCGTCCAGCTGAATACAGGGCACACCCGCAGGCTTGCCGTGGGGCATGCCGGGGATAGGACTGGAGATAGAGGGGGCGATACAGCAGGCCCCACATTCAGAACGGCAAATCATGCCCAGCCTCGGGACCAGTACACCAGAATCCCGACATATTCCTTGATGATGGAGCGGCTGGATTGCAAGGCCATCAGATTGGGTTTCCACATGGAAAACTCGGGGCTGTTCGGAACCGTTAGCTGTGGGGCGGCACCAGCCGCAATGACATCGACCCCTTGCTTGCGGAAAATTGCCATGGCGCGTGGCATGTGCAGGGCAGAGGTTACCAACAAGACTTTCTTGGCCTGCTTTTCTTGCAGTAGCTGGGCGGTGTATGCACCATTTTGCTGGGTGGTCAGGCTTTCGTTTTCCATCAGTGTGGCCGAGGCGGGCACATCCAGATTAGTCAGGGTGTTGGCCATGACCTTGGCTTCACTGATGCCGCCGTCCAGCGCGGCTCCCGACAAGACAATGTAAGGTGCACGGCCCGCTTTATACAGATCGGCCGCTCGTTCTACCCGCGCCGATGTTTTCTGTGCTGTTTGGGGCAAGAACCAATTGCTGCGGTTTTGAGCGGTGTGGCCGCCCAGAACCACAATGGCATCGGCTTGCGTTACCTGCTCAGCCGGCTGATAGGGATACATTTTTTCCAGATAACCGCCCGCATACAGACTGGTGGCAGGCAGGGACCAGGCGCCGGTCCAGAGCAGTCCGGCCAAGGCCAGAGCGGCGGCGGTTTTGCGCAGGCGCAAGATAAAGAGCAGCACCGCCACAAGTAGTAGGGCGGCAAACAAATTCAGCGGAATGACCAGGCTGGTCAGGATGCTCGATACATTCATGGGTGCTCCCGCTCTGACTCCAGCACTTGCACCACCTCGTCCAGCGTTGGCCATTGGCCATCGCGCCCCAGGCAAATCGCCCGTGGCGACCAGGGACCGGTGTCTTCAGGGTTGGTGACGCCACATAAGGTCAGCTGCTGGGCCTTGATGGCTGCCGCGACATGGGAGACGCCAGAGTCATTGCAAATAACCCACTGCGCCTGTTGGCAAAGCCGCGCAAACGCTCCTAAAGGCAGGGGCGGCAGGCAACGTGCGCTGGGCGCATTTTGCAGGGCAGCCTCATGCTCGTTGGGCGGGGGGCACATAATGACGGTTTTGCCTTGGGCTTGCAGATGGCGGGTCAGTTGGTCGAAATACGGCCAGACTTTGACGCGGCCTTTGTGCAGTCCCGTTGCGGTAGGGGCGATCAGAATATAGTCACCGGGGCGCAGGGCGGCTTGGCGCAGACTGTTGTCGCCTTCTTGCCGTTGCAGGGGGCTGAGCGTCAAATCCAGGGTGGCTGGGGCTTGTTCAGGCGCCGGGTTCAATTTCCACAGCGCCAAAGCCTGCTGAACAATATAGAACCAGGATTGCACCGCATGCAACTGCTTTTGCGGCTTATTTAACGGCCATCGTAATAAAAGGCTACGGCCATCGTCCCGGTAACCGCAGGCTGGCAGACCTGCCAGTTTGAAGCTGAGGGCACTGCTCAGCGAATCGGGCAGCAGCAGGCCATAAGCTTGGCGATGGCCGTGCTGGCGACGATAACGGCGTATGGCCTTGGCATCCTGGTGCCAGTGGCTGCTCATGGGGATGAAGCCATGCAAGGGGTAAGCCGACAGCAGTTCGCGGGCCCAGGGACGGGCGCAAACCACGACGGGCAAACCGGTATCCAGCAGAGCCTGTAAACACGGTAGGCTCATGCATACATCGCCTAGCCAATTAGGCAATCGTAAATAAAGGGCAGAGGGATCAGACATGAACAGGACAACTAGGCAGAACCAACAAGTGCGGAGGCGCTCGACTCAGGCAATGAGCGTTAGAATAAACACAATTAGATAGTATATAGGGTGTCCTCGTTGTCCAACGCCATAGAAACCAAAATCAAGCCTGCTGGGCACGATCCTGTCAAATCCGATCTCTGGAAGCGCATTTATAGCCGTTTGCTGCCTTATTGGAAGGTGGCGGTGCTGGCGCTGATCCTGGTCAGTATCTCCTCGGCTACCCAGCCAGTGCTGGCGGTGATCATGAAGCCTTTGCTGGATGATGGCTTTACGGGTGCCAATCCGGACTATATGTGGTCCATCCCGCTGGCGGTGATCGGGCTGATGTTTGTGCGCGGCGTGACCAGTTACGGCAGTTCTTATTTGTTTGCCTGGATCGCCAACAAAATGTTGCTGACTTTACGTGGTGACATGTTCTCCCGCTTGCTGGGATTGTCCGATTCGGAGTTCAAGCAAGGGGATACTGGCCGTTTGCTGAACCGCTTCACGATTGATGCCGGCACCATGACTGGCGTGGCCACCGAGGTGGTCACCGTCGTAGTGCGTGAAACCTTGACCGTGATCGCCTTGTTGGGCGTTCTGCTTTACATGTCCTGGCAATTGACCGTGATCGTGTTTCTGGTCATGCCCGCCTCGGTCTTTGTGGCCAAACTGGTGTCGCGTCGCCTGCGCCGCATTAACCGCGATACCGTGAACATGAATGCCGAGCTGACTCGTGTGGTCAGTGAAGCTATCGATGCCCAACGTGTCATCAAGCTGTTTGATGGCTACGAGCGCGAAAACACCCGTTTCATGTATGTGAATGCGCGCCTGCGCCGCTTCGCCATGCGTGCAGCTTCTGCGGATGCCGCTCTGTCGCCTATTACACAGCTGTTTGTGTCGATTGCCGTGGCCGGAGTGATTTTTGTCGCTCTTTACCAGGCCAATACCGGCACGCTGACTATCGGTAGCTTTGCCGCTTTCATGGCTGCCCTGGGACAGATTTTTGACCCTATCAAGCGTTTGACCAATATCACCGGCACGATGCAGCGCATGCTGGTGGCGGCAGAAAGTGTCTTCAAGCTGGTTGACCAGGACCCTGAGCCCGATACCGGGACTCGAGAGTTCACGCAGCCTGTGCATGGGCATATCGAGTTCGACTCGGTGTCACATCGTTTCCCCAACGCGCATCGCGATACCTTGTCCGAGGTCAGTTTTGCGGTGCAGCCCGGCCAGACCATTGCCCTGGTTGGCCGTTCCGGTAGTGGCAAGACCACACTGGCCAATATGTTGCCGCGTTTCTTGATTCCTAGCAGTGGGCAAGTGCGGGTAGATGGCATTCCCTCCGAAGAGCTGACCTTGCGTAGCTTGCGTAGCCAGATTTCTTTGGTCAGCCAGGACGTGGTGCTGTTTGAGGCGACGATTGGCCAAAACGTGGCCTATGGTGCAGGAGCCGATGTTACGCCGGAGCGTATCTGGGAAGCGCTGGAGGCAGCCAATCTGCGCGAGTTCGTGGAAGGCTTGCCACAAGGTCTGGATACGATGGTGGGCGAGAATGCCAATTCCCTGTCTGGCGGCCAGCGTCAGCGTCTGGCCATTGCCCGTGCCTTGATTAAAAATGCTCCCATTCTGATTCTGGATGAAGCCACCTCGGCTCTGGATAATGAGTCCGAGCGTCAGGTTCAGATGTCGCTGGAGACCCTGATGAAGGGCCGCAGTACCTTGGTGATTGCGCATCGTCTGTCTACCGTACAAAATGCGGATCAAATCCTGGTGCTGGACGAAGGGCGGATTATTGAGCAGGGCCGTCACGACGAATTGCTGGCCCGCAACGGTGTGTACGCCGGTTTCTACCAAATGCAGTTTCAGTTCAACGAATAAGCAGCCTGGGGCTGCACGATAAGGAACATCATGAAGAAAATCATTCTTGCGCTGGCCGGGCTGGCTGTGTTGGCAGGGTGTGCCAAGCAGGGTGCGGAACTGCGAGAACAGGATTTGCGTCGTCCCAGTTACTTCAAGACGGAGCGCCGCATCAATACGGACTTTGTGGGTATTCAGCGTGCCTTGTTCAAGCATCAGGCCGAGTGTGGCAAAGCAGCGGTTTTCAAAATGGATGAGCGTCAGGCCAGCTACGGCACTTTGCGCTACGAACTGGAACCGGGGGCGGGCTGGGATAAAAGTATCCTGATCGATCTGACCATGATGCAAAAGGGTTGGGTAGACGCAAAGGTTTACGCTTACCGCGCTGATGTGAAGCGAGAGATTCAGGAGATCTTCACTTCAATTCGTGCTCCAGGTGTGTGCAACCCGGACGATGCACCAAAAGAAGTGCTGCCCGAGGATGATTTTGTACCGGTTGCGCCGCTGTAAGTGTCCAAGCTTTGTGCTGGGCAACTCGCTCAGCACATGAGGCGCCCTGATCGCAGGACAAGACTGTCCTGCTCGTGACCCGCTTTTTCAGGCGGGTTTATTGTTTTCAGTCCCTCTCAATGAACAGAGATGATTATGGATCTTGCCTCTACACCCCCAGTCAGACAGACAGCCTCGACAGCAGCGATGCTCTATCTGATTTGCGGCAAGATAGCGGCGGGTAAATCCACCTTTGCTAAAAAGCTGTCCGAGCAGCCCAAGACCGTACTAATCAGCGAAGACGTTTGGCTGGCTAACGTATACCCCGGTCAAATTGCGTCTTTGGAAGATTACGCGCGCTGTTCAGCGCAGTTGCGGGCGGCCATGGCACCGCATATTGCTGCTTTGTTGCAGGCTGGAATGTCTGTAGTGCTGGATTTTCCGTCCAATACCTTGGCAACACGCGCTTGGGCGCGGGAGCTGATTGAAAAATCGGCTGTGGCTCATGAACTGCATTATCTGGATGTAGCTGACGAACTGTGCAAGGCACGTTTGCATGCTCGTAATGCCAGTGGTGAGCATCCCTTTGAGACGACCGAAGCGCAGTTTGATTTGTTCAGCTCTTACTTTGTGGCACCTCAGGAGTCAGAGGGCTTTCATATCATCCGCCATCAGATCAGCGAATAAGCCGGGGCGTGTTTTTCTGCTGCTAGTTGCCGCGTGCCAGAAGATGTTTGCTGGTTTGCTTGTTTCTGTGTCTGAGCTTTGCGTGTGTAGGAGCGTGTCCGAGCAGGCCGCAGACCTTGCCGTACAAGAGCTAATGCAGGGGATTGGCTACCCAGCCAACCCCAATGCTGACCAATTACAGCAAAATAATGTCGTACTGTTCCTGGGAGTAGTGTGGATCTACCTCCAGGGAAATGGGCTTGCCAATAAAGTCGCCCGCCACGGCCAGGTGCTGGCTTTCTTCTTCCAGAAACAGGTCAACGACCTCCTGGGCCGCCAAAATACGAAATTCTTTGGGATTGAATTGTTTGGCTTCGCGCAGGACTTCGCGCAAGATTTCATAGCAGACGGTGCGGGCCGTACGGACGGAACCTCGCGATTGGCAGGTGGGGCAGGGCTCGCACAGTTGGTGCGCCAAAGAGTCACGCGTACGTTTGCGCGTCATTTCCACCAGACCTAACTGACTAAAACCATTGATCGTCACGCGGGTGCGGTCTTTGGCCAGCGCTTTTTGCAGCTCCTGCAAGACAGACTCCCGGTGAGCAGGGTCGTCCATATCAATAAAGTCCAGGATGATGATGCCACCCAGATTGCGCAGACGCAGTTGGCGGGCCAGGGCAATCGCTGCTTCCAGGTTTGTTTTGAAGATCGTGTCGTCAAAGTTGCGACCACCGACGAAACCGCCGGTATTCACATCCACCGTAGTGAGTGCTTCGGTCTGATCGATAATCAAATAGCCGCCGGACTTCAAATCTACCCGACGCGACAGGGCGCGATTGATTTCTTCATCCACATGGGCTGTATCAAACAGAGCGCGACTGCCTTTGTGATGACTGATGCGCTCCAGCACCGAGGGCGTGTAAATTTGTGCCCATTCCTTCATCTCCTGCACCACGGTGCGCGAGTCCACGATGATGGATTGGGTGTTGGGCGTCACCATATCGCGTAAAACACGTTGCGCCAGGCTCAAGTCCGTATAAAGCACAGAGGGGGCGCCTTGCTCGCGGATACGTTCCTGAATACGTGTCCACAAAGTACGCAGATACTGCTGGTCTGCACTGATCTCTTCATCCGTCGCGCATTCGGCCTGAGTCCGTACGATGAAACCGCCTTTCTCATCCTTGGGCATAAGACGACTGACACGCTCGCGCAGCTCGATCCGGTCTGCATCCGAACCAATCCGTTGCGATACGCCAATATGAGGATCAAAAGGCAGATACACCAACATGCGGCCCGCAATACTGATTTGTGTTGATACACGAGCACCCTTGGTACCCAATGGATCCTTGATGACTTGTACTAATAGAGACTGACCTTCGTACAAGAGCTTTTCAATCGGCGTGGTGGGACTACCCTGATTACGCTCGGTGCGATTCTGGCGTAAGTCCGCGACATGGATAAACGCCGCGCGTTCCAGGCCAATATCAATAAAGGCACTTTGCATGCCGGGCAAAACCCGCGCCACTTTTCCCAGATAGACGTTCCCCACATAACCGCGTTGGATGCTGCGCTCGATATGAATTTCCTGGACAGCACCTTGCTCGACCAGGGCAACACGGGTTTCAAACGGAGTGACGTTAATCAGGATGTCTTCATGCATAGTAATTTCGCTCAGGAATATCTGTTCCGGGCTAGTGTAGGGCCAAGTCGGTGAGGCTGCTATGCCTTTATGACTATATAGAGAGTTTAGGGAGGATGAATGCTTCGCTTGTCTTTGTTGCGGAGACTGCTTGGGGATGTTTATGGTGCTAGCCGCTCTATGTAGGTCGCCACTCGAGGCCCCGGGACCGGGTGGCTAGCAGCCCTGCATAATGCTCGATCTTGGAGGCCATTCAACTCGTTATCTCTATATAGACACTGTTGGTTGAAGGCACAGGGCCGATGCAGCGTTCGTGTGGCCGTTCTTTTGTCCGCTATCTATCTATCCATCCAGCAACCAACCAACCAACCAACCAACCAACCAACCAACCAACCAACCAACCAACCAACCAACCAACCAACCAACCAACC
>NZ_JBKQGX010000025.1:0-38395 GCF_050487245.1 Alcaligenes sp. Me129 | reverse complement strand
CCCTGATACTGCCCACCCGAGTCGATCAGCAATAAACCATTGCCGTCGATGTGGGCATGTGACTGCTGGGTAGCCTGATAGTGCGGCATGGCACCATTGGCGTTATAGGCGGCAATCGTGCCAAAGCTGGGGCTGACAAAACCTTCCTGACGAGCACGGGCGGCGCAGATATGTTCATCCACATCCAGCTCATTGACATCGCTTTGCTGTTCAAACCAGGCAAAGAACTCGCACAAGGCAGCGCCGTCTTTCTCCATGGTTTCGCGCACATGATCCAGCTCGGCATCGGTCTTGCAGGACTTGAGCAATTGAGCCGGGTTGATGTATTCGACCACATTCAGATGCGCTGCCAGCTGGGCAGCCCAGGCCGTGGTCCGAGCCATATCCAGCAAGATGGGCATGGATGCCGGCAAGGCGCGCATGAAGGAGGACAGTTCGGTATAGCCTTGAACTTGCACGCCATCCGCAGCCAGCGCCTCCTGTATGCCTGCTGACAGCTTGTTGCTATCCACAAACAGAAACGCCTGATCCGGGCCTATCAGCAGGTACGACAGGAACACCGGGTTATAGGACACATCGCTGCCGCGTAAATTCAAGGTCCAGGCAATATCATCGAGCGCACTCAGCAAATGCCAATGTGCCCCCTGCTCCTGCATGGCCGCCCGCGTGCTGTTCAAGTTTTCCTGACGAGTGCGGCAGGCAAACGGGGGTAAATGCTCCACCACCTGACCAACAGGTGCAGCAGGTCGCTCCGTCCAGATCGGGCTGAGCAAGTCGGCCTCCAGCACCCACTCCAGCTCTGGCGTCGCTTTTTGCCAGGCCAGCAGACTTTGTGCCGACACCGACTGGCTATCCAGTACCACCCGTGATTGAGCAGGCAGATGCTCGGCCAGCCAGTTGGCTGGCTCGGGCACCCCGGCCTCGCCCGCCCGTTGCAATTGAATGCCGCTACCTTCCAATTCCTTGGCCGCCTGTTCCCAATAACGGCTATCGGTCCACAGACCGGCCCAATCCGCTGTCACCACCAGCAAGCCCGCCGAGCCAACAAAGCCACTGAGCCATTGACGGCTTTTCCAGCGATCAGGCAGGTATTCAGACAGATGGGGGTCAGATGTAGGCCAGATACTTGCCTGCACGGACTGAAATTGCATTTGTTCGCGCAGCGCCTGCAAGCGTGCGGCAACGGGGGGATGGGCCATGCCAACTTCCTTTACATAAACAGCGTTCACGCACCGATCAAGCATAAAAAAAGCTCCGACTCGCGCCGAAGCTTTTTTAGCCAGAGAGACCGATCAGGCCAAAGCACTGACGTCTAGCGGGACGCCTGTCTTGGACTGAATGTACTCAAGGCTGACTTCTGGTGCCAACTCAAGCAACTTTAAACCATTTTCCGTCACTTCCATCACCCCCAGATCGGTAATGATGAGGTCAACTACCCCCACGCCCGTCAGGGGCAAGGTGCAAGAAGGCAGAATTTTCAGGTCTTCCGTGCCGTCTTTCTTGGTGGCTACGTGTTCCATCAGAACCACGACACGGCCAACGCCAGCAACCAGGTCCATGGCACCGCCCATGCCCTTGATCATCTTGCCGGGGATCATCCAGTTGGCCAGATCACCCTTTTCCGACACCTGCATGGCACCCAGAATCGCGATATTGATCTTGCCGCCACGAATCATGGCAAACGAGTCTGCCGAGGAAAAGATGGACGAACCGGGCAAGGTGGTGATGGTTTGCTTGCCGGCGTTGATCAGGTCAGCGTCAATCTTGTCCTCAGTCGGAAAGGGGCCGATACCCAGCAAACCGTTTTCCGACTGCAGCCAGACCTCAATGCCTTCGGGCACGTGGTTGGCAACCAGCGTAGGCAAACCGATACCCAGGTTGACGTAAAAGCCGTCCTGAAGCTCCAGAGCGGCGCGTGCCGCCATTTGATCTCTATTCCAAGCCATTATTATCTTGCCTCGCTAATCAGGAAGAACGAACGGTACGCTGTTCAATGCGCTTTTCGGGCTGGGCATTGAGCACGATACGGTGCACATAAATACCGGGCAAATGCACATCATCCGGGTCCAGGCTGCCGGTCTCGACAATTTCCTCGACCTCGACAATGGTGATTTTTCCAGCCATGGCCACGTTCGGGTTGAAGTTGCGCGCGGTCTTGCGAAACACCAGGTTGCCGCTGCGGTCGGCCTTGTAAGCTTTGACTAGCGATACATCGGGCACCAGGGCCTCTTCCATCACGTATTGCTGACCGTTGAACTCGCGGATTTCCTTACCGTCAGCCACGATAGTGCCCACACCCGTTGCGGTAAAGAACGCAGGGATGCCTGCGCCACCGGCACGCAGCTTTTCAGCCAGTGTGCCCTGAGGAGTGAACTCCAGTTCCAGCTCGCCCGCCAGATACTGGCGCTCGAACTCCTTGTTTTCGCCCACATAGGAGGAAATCATCTTGCGGATCTGGCGTGTTTCCAGCAACTGACCCAGACCAAAGCCATCCACCCCGGCATTATTGCTAATGCAGGTCAGGTTTTTGACTCCGCTATCGCGCAGCGCAGCAATCAGCGCTTCGGGAATTCCGCACAGGCCGAATCCACCTACAGCGACTGTCTGTCCGTCGGCAACGACCCCCTGCAACGCCTCCTTGGCGCTTGGATAGACTTTATTCAATTGACTCTCCAATAACTCTTTAATTGGCCTAAACAGCAAACTTTGTCCAATAATGCCGCTATGCACCATACAGTGCTATCAGGCATTCTACGACTTGACTATGCTTTCCGTATACGTAAAGCTTAACCCTGAAAAACCGAGTGTATCTGTTTACGCTCATCTTCGGTCCAAGGTTGTGAGCCGCCTTGGGGGTTAATGGACACTAGCACACAGCGGCCACGTGCATAAATGACATCAGCTTGATTTGCGTCACACACAAAGACTTCCAACTCAATGCTGCTGCCACCGACTTTCAGCAATTTGTGCACAATCCGCACAGTGGCCGGATACAGGACCGAACGCAGGAAATCCAGGCTGGCGTGCGCCAGCACCCCGGTACGTGGAGAAGGTGGCACCATGCCCAGCTTCATCATTAACTGGACACGGGCTTCCTCGATGTAGCGAAAGTAGACCGTATTGTTAACATGATTCATGGCATCCAGATCGCCCCAGCGCACGGCAATATCAAAAGTGGCTCCTGCACCAGAATCTACTACTTGTGTCATTACATGCTCTCCTTACTGATATTTACTGATGAAGCCGGAAGCCAAGGGGCACTGCCTCTGGCCTCTGAACTCAAAACGGGATTGCTCAGACTACAATACAATCGACCGTACGCACAGTACACGAATTTCACCCGCCAACAATCAAGAACAAAGCGCTAAGCCGTAATAGGAGATCAGCAGCAATGTCTGAACGTGAATCGATGGAATATGACGTTATTATCGTCGGCGCTGGCCCTGCAGGCCTGGCCACCGCGATACGTCTTAAACAGCTCGCCCAAGAAAAAGAACAAGAAATCAGCGTCTGTGTCCTGGAAAAAGGCGCTGAAGTGGGTGCCCATATCCTGTCAGGCGCTGTCATGGACACGCGCGCCCTGGACGAGCTGCTGCCAGACTGGAAAGCGCAAGGCGCTCCTATTTCGGTAGAAGTGACTGAAGACAAATTCCTTTTCCTGACCGAAAAAGGCGCACGCAGCACCCCGATGTGGTTGCTGCCTGACTGTTTTAAAAACCATGGCAATTACATTGTTCGCCTGGGCAATGTCGTGCAATGGATGGGTGAACAGGCCGAGGCCCTGGGCGTGGATATTTTCCCCGGCTTTGCCGCTGCCCACATTCTGTATGACGACAACGGCGCGGTCCGTGGCGTCCTGACGGGCGATATGGGTGTGGCCCGCGACGGCACGCACACCTCCCACTATCAACCCGGCATGGAACTGCTGGCGTCCTACACCATTTTTGCCGAAGGTTCGCGTGGCCACCTGGGCCGTGAGCTGACCGAGCGTTTCAAGCTGGACGAGTCCCGCAATGCCCAAAGCTACGGCATTGGCATTAAAGAATTGTGGGAAGTAGACCCCTCCCAATCGCAGCCCGGCCTGGTGATCCACACCGCTGGCTGGCCACTGGATTCGGACACCTACGGCGGCTCTTTCCTGTACCACCTGGATAACAATCTGGTCATGGTCGGGATGGTAGTCGGTCTGGATTACGCCAACCCCTGGCTGTCTCCCTTTGAAGAATTTCAGCGCTACAAAACCCACCCTGCCCTGCGCGCCACGTTTGAAGGCGGCAAGCGCATTGCTTACGGGGCTCGCTCCCTGACCGCCGGTGGTCTGCTGGCGCTGCCCAAGCTCAGCTTCCCCGGTGGTGCTTTGGTCGGTTGTGATGCCGGTTTCCTGAATGCTTCGCGCATCAAGGGTAGCCACGCTGCGATCAAATCCGGCTCCCTGGCCGCTGAGGCCGCTTTTGAAGCCTTGCAAGCCGGACGCAAGCAAGACGAGCTGTCACAATTTGCCGAAAAGTTCAAACAGTCCTGGCTGCATGAGGAGCTGAACAAGGCCCGCAACTTCAAGCAATGGTTCAAGAAAGGCCGCTCGATTGCATCCGTCATGACCTTTGTGGAGCAAGGCCTGTTCAAAGGAAAAATGCCTTGGACACTGCGCAACAACAAGCCTGACCACGCCTGTTTGCAGCCTGCAGCCGAATGCGCGCGTATCGACTACCCCAAGCCAGATGGCAAGATCACCTTCGATCGTCTCAGCTCCGTGTTTATTTCAAACACCAACCACGAAGAAGACGAACCTGTCCACCTGACGCTGAAAGATCCGTCCGTTCCTGTGGCGGTGAACCTGGCTCGCTACGGTGGCCCCGAAGCCCGTTTCTGTCCGGCTGGCGTATACGAGTTCATCAAGACTGAAACCGGCGACGACAAGCTGCAGATCAATGCACAGAACTGCGTGCACTGCAAAACCTGTGACATCAAGGACCCCACCCAGAATATCGTCTGGGTTCCCCCGCAAGGCGGCGAAGGTCCGGTGTACAACGGCATGTAAAAACAACTCTGGCCTTGGTGTCACCGCCAAGGCCAGAAGTATTAATGTCGAAAAAGCCACCCCTCAGGGTGGCTTTTTTTTTGCTCTATGACTTGCGAGATCGGCTGGGCCAGTTCACTACGAACAGCCCCAATAGAATCAGGCCTGTCCCCATTAACTCCAGTTGAGTTGGCCATTCGTCCAACAACAGCCAGGCCAGCAAAACAGTCAGTGCAGGCACGCCCAGACTGGACATCCCCGCCAAGGTCGCGCTGACACGACTGACTACCGCCATCCACAGCAGCCAACCTACCCCAGTTGCAATCACGCCCAGGTACAGAACGCCACTGAACATCTGCCATTCCATCACGATAGGACGCTGGGAAATCAGAAAGCTCAAGGGCAGAACAATCACAATCCCCAGAAGACACTGCCAGACTGTGGCATTGAGCAGCTCCACTCGATGACGCTCAAATAGCTGTTTGGAGAAAACCGCCCCCAAGGCCCAGCTCACGCCACTCAATGTCGCCAGAACCGAACCAAGTATGCCGCCCATTCCTTCCCAGGGCGCAATCAGAAGCATCAAGCCCAAAATCGCGGGCACCATACCCATTACGTGACGTTTCTGAGGTCGTTGCCCCAACATGGGCCAGGACAACAGCAGAATCCAGATTGGCATGGTGTAGGCCAGGGCCACCATCTTGCCTGCCCCACCGGCTTGCAAGGAAAACTGGCTAAGCAGTTGAAAGCCGGTAGTCTGGAAAATGGCAACACCCAGGCTCAGCTTCCATGGCGTAGGCCGTAAATGCCCGCCTTTAAGACGCAGCACCAGCCATAAAAAAACAAATGCCACCGCATAGCGTGCTGCAATCAGATCCACTGGCCCGATGTAGACAGTCATCGCCTTCATCACGACCCAGCTCATGCCCCAGGTCAGTACCACCAAGCCCATCAGCGCCAAAGCGCCCCTGTCTGCCTGCTGTTCCCCGCTCAAACCTTTCCCCTTTTCTTTGAATTCATGGACCGATGTTTTGGCCACGGACTCAATGCTAGGCTAATTCCACACTGCGCAGGTTTTCAGTAACAAAATAATCAGGAGAAATAAAAAAACCCTGGCTCTGCAAAGAAACCAGGGTCAAACAGGAACTACCAAAAAAATTAGTGTGCTTCGGACAACTGATCCAGAATGGCCGGATTCTCCAGCGTGGATACGTCTTGGGTGATCGGCTCGTTATTGGCAACAAAGCGCAGCAAACGACGCATGATCTTGCCCGAACGTGTCTTGGGCAGGTTTTCACCAAAGCGGATCTCACGAGGCTTGGCGATAGGACCGATTTCCTTGCCTACCCAATTGCGCAGCTCAGTGGCAACCTTGTCGGCCTCTTCGCCGGAAGGCAGATCGCCATTCAGCACCACAAAGGCCACAATGGCTTCACCTGTCGTTGGGTCAGGCTTGCCCACAACAGCGGCTTCAGCGACCAGCGGGTGTGCCACCAGAGCAGACTCCACTTCCATCGTGCCCAAGCGGTGACCCGAAACGTTCAGCACGTCGTCGATACGGCCCATGACCCAGAAGTAACCGTCAGTATCACGCTGTGCGCCGTCACCGGCCAGGTAATAGCCTTTCAGCTCGGGTGGGAAGTAGCTTTTCACGAAACGGTCTGGATCGCCCCAGATGGTGCGGATCATATTGGGCCAAGGCTTGCGAATGACCAGGAAGCCGCCATTGCCGCGTTCCGCTTCTTCACCCACCTCGTCCACAATGGCAACGTCCATGCCGGGGAACGGCAGGCCGCAGGAACCGGGTTTCAGAGGAGTGGCACCAGGCAAGGGAGTAATGACGTGACCGCCGGTCTCCGTTTGCCACCAGGTATCCACAATGGGGCAACGCTCGCGGCCCACATTCTTGAAATACCACATCCAGGCTTCGGGGTTGATGGGTTCACCCACCGAACCGATGATGCGCAGGGTGTCCAGATTGTATTGCTTGGGGTGAATGGCCTCGTCCGCTTCGGCTGCCTTGGTCAAGGAGCGAATAGCGGTAGGTGCGGTGTAGAACACCGTCACGCCGTGGCGTTCAATCATGTTCCAGAAACGGCCGGCATCCGGGTAGGTAGGCACGCCTTCAAACACAACCTGCGTCACGCCGGCAGCCAGAGGGCCGTAAGTAATGAAGGTGTGGCCTGTTACCCAACCGATATCGGCGGTACACCAGAACACATCGCTGTCCTTGGCATCAAAGGTCCACTGCACGCTCAGCATGGCACCCAGCAGATAACCTGCCGAGGAGTGCTGCACGCCTTTAGGTTTGCCCGTAGAGCCGGAGGTGTACAGAACAAACAGAGGGTGCTCTGCATTCACGGACACGGCTGGGCACTCGCTACCTTGACCTTTGACAGCATCTTCCCACCACAGATCGCGACCTTCATGCCAGGCAACGGGACCGCCCGTGCGCTTGTACACAATGACGTGACGCACGGCTTCGCAGTCACCGCCGCTCAGGGCTTCGTCAACTGCATTTTTCAGGGGGATGGCACGGCCACCACGACGCTGTTCGTCAGCGGTAATTACCAAGGAGGCACCCACGTCCACGGCACGTTCGTGCAGGCTCTTGGCCGAGAAACCACCAAACACGACGGAGTGAGTAATACCCAAACGGGCACATGCTTGCATGGCCACAATGGCCTGCACCGACATGGGCATGTAGATCAGGGCACGTTCGCCCGTCTTGTAACCCAGGGCTTTCAAACCATTGGCAAACTGGCAAACCTGTTCATACAGTTCGCGGAAGGTCACTTTGGTGACTTCACCACCGTCGGCTTCAAAGATCAGTGCAGTTTTGTTTTCAGTGGGGGTGCCAAGGTGCTTGTCCAGACAGTTGGCCGAGACGTTCAGCTCGCCATCATGGAACCACTTGTAAAACGGGGGCTTGCTGTCGTCCAGAACCTGGGTAAAAGGCTTGGTCCAGACCAGACGATCGCGGGCCAACTCCGCCCAGAAACCGGGGTTGTCCTGCTCGGCTTTCTGGCAAAGCTCCTGGTAGGCCGCCATGCCAGCAATGCTTGCTTCGCGTTCCAGTTTGGGGAACACGGGAAAGACTCGGCTTTCCGACAGGACGGATTCAATAGACGTTGGACCGCTCATGGTGTTGGCTCCTTTATTTTCCAGATTTGGTGTTTTTTTTGGGCCACGCATGGGCAGCCCAGCTTAATTTTATATAAACGTAACGCGCCTTACTTACTCAATCCTGACAACGGAGATCGGCTTGATTCTTGGCCAAAATGCCGCGCTGAAAATTCAAACGCGACAGGATCAGCAGGCCCGCCAGAAAGAATAATCCCGTGCAGGCCAGAGCCAAGCGGTGGTTCCCGCCGCTTAGCCAAGTCACCAGACCGTAAGACAGCGGACCACATACTGCGGCCAGTTGAATGGCAAAGGTCCACAAGGCAAAAAACTCAGCCAGACGACTCTTGGGAGCCAGCAGTCCAACCATGGCTCGCCCTGCACTTTGGCTACTCCCTATGCATAGCCCGGCGACGGCTGCCGCCGCCCAGAACCCGGCCAAGGAACGCGTGCTGACAGCAATTCCCACCATGACCAGCCACGCGCACAGCGTCAGTGCCAGAGCACGTCTATGGCCGATGCGATCCTGCACATGTCCAAACAACAAAGCCCCCACAGCGGCCGCAATATTGACGGTAAAGATCAGCGTCATGGTTTGCGCCATGGTGAAACCCATGGCCTCGGTGGCGTACACCGCCGACAAAGTAATAATGACGGCAATCCCGGCTTGATAGGCAGCACCACATAACAACAAGGTGCGGAAATCGGGAAAATGCTGATGCACATCACGCGCCGATGCAATCAGGCGCGACAACATGCCCTGCTGCTCTGCCCCGCTGGGTGCACTGCGTTCGCGCAGAAACAGAAAAGAAGGCAAGGCTGACAAGGCAAACAAGGCAGCCGTAATCAGGGCGATACCGGGCACATACTCTTGAGCCGTCCATCGTTGCGATGTCGCCCAGGTCAGAAAAGCCAGGGAAAGGCCCAAGGCCAACATGCCACCAAAATAACCAAAACCCCAGCCCCAACCGGAGACACGCCCCAAGGCGTCAGGCCGGGCAATTTCCGGCAAGAAAGCGCCGATGATGGACTCACCTATGCAGTAGCAATAATTGGATAAAGCGATGAAAACCAGGGCCCAGACAATGTCATTGGGACCGGCCCAATACAGCATCACGGTTGCCGACACACAGCCTATGGTGCTGCTGAACAAAAGTCGCCTTTTGCCTTGACGTGCATCGGCTTTTGCACCGAGCCCCGGCATGGTCAACATGATGCTCAAATACGAAGCGGACAAGGCCAAGGTCCACGCCAAGGTAGCCCAGCTGCGGCCTTCGGCGACGACACCAACAAAATAGGCACTGTAAACACTGGTCAAAATGACGGTGGTGTAGCCAGAGTTTGCGAAATCATACATAGCCCAAGCCCACAACTCGCGCAGCCGTACTCCTTCGTTTAGGGCTTTCCCTAGGGCTTGTCCCATAAATCGCATCATTCAATCCCTATAAACAGTAAAACTTCGCTCTATTTCGGCTAACTTTCAACAAGTCAGCAAGAAGAGCACTGGACCCATGCACAGGGCCTGAAAACCGCTGTCAGCCGCACTTTGCAACAGTATGATTCAATCGCAAAATACACTCCTACAATGCTTTACGGTGCAATTATCATCCGGTACACTGCCAAACATTCAACGCACAGCAACGTCCGGCAAAGTATGGTGCTTTTAGCCATACTTACAGCCCTGATACCCATCAATTGCTGCTACTTTCAGCAAAAATAGGCATCAAGGTTGTGCTGCTGCCCACCAAGTCCTTAAAAAAGCCCTGGTCATGCCGCCACATTACCTGAATCCACCCGCACTTTTGCACATTACCTATCGCAGCGCCAAGTATCTTTTGTTGGCCGGCGCGCTCGCTCTGACAGGGTGTGCCACCACTGGAACTCAACAGTCCAGCCAGAACAAAGATCGTGCAGAACTGGATCACGGCTATTACGCCGACTACGAATTCCAGACCGAGTCCGACCCGCTGGGTACATATCTAGCTAACCGCGCTCGCAATGACATCAATATTGCGTACAGCAGCGATCGTCGCCAAGGGCGCGTCGAAAGCCGCAGTAGCCAAGCTTCTTCCTCTACCCACGGCCTTGCCAACGCCGCCCTGAACTTCCTGGGCGTGAAGTACAGTTTTGGTGGCGATGCTCCCAGCACTGGCTTTGATTGCAGCGGTTTGGTGTCCTACGTGGCTGAAAAGTCCCTGGGTCTGAAACTGCCCCGCCAATCCAAGGACATTGCCAAAGAAGGCACTTCGGTTAACCGTAGCGAGCTGCGCAAAGGTGACCTGGTCTTCTTCAATACTCGTGGCGCTCGTTTCTCTCACGTAGGCATTTACCTGGGTGATGACAAATTTGTCCACGCCCCTCGCACTGGCGCTGTTGTCCGCGTCGAGAGCATGGAAGTGGGTTACTGGAAAAAACGCTATAACGGCGCACGCCGTCTGGCGGCTGCCGATACGCAGCAGTCCGAAGCTCGTTTGCGTAGCGTCAAATAAGACCACCCTGCTGCCAAACCGGCAGCACACAAAAAAGCCACTGTTTCATAACAGTGGCTTTTTTTTAATCTGTAAAGATTCCTTCTTTGCCCCAGTAAGTCATGCCGCCAATCTAGTGGCTCTTGGACTTACCGAGCGGACAAGATTCACAATAGCCGCATTGGGTTAAGGCTTGCTTCATGCTACAAACCGAGCGTCGGCAGGCAACTACTCGAATACCGGACTTCAAGGCAGCAGCCCGGAAGGTTTTCATGACGTTGTGACCCAGGAAGTCGGTCAGCAAAATCAGCAAATCGGTGCCGGAAGGCAACTGCAGGGTTTTTTTCTGGTGGGCTGGATCACGCCCGCTAATATGATGTTTGATCGAGATATTGTGGATCTTGAGCAAGTCGGGAATGTTCCCCAGACGGTCTGCTCCAACCACGACTGCACTGACGTATTGAGACACAGGAAGCTCCATTGGCTAAGAAAGTTGGATAATGATAATCATTCTTATTATCATAGTCAATTGAGTCGATAGCTTGTTTCAATTTTTACTTATAGCCTTTGACCATAAGCTCTCACCTGCCCTGCCAAACCACGCCGACCGCACAAACAATAAGGGCCATCGTGATTACACGGTGGCCCTTATTGCCAACTAAACAGCGGCTAGCTCTACAACGGGCCACCAGCTTGTTTCTCGTCCAGAGCGCTCAGCACCACATCCCGGGTCAATTCCGGTGCCAGCATCTCCAGCAGTTCAAAAATATAGTCACGCAGGAAAGCCCCGGCTTTCACCGCCACCTTGGTGTGGTGTGCGCCAAACAAATGCCCTGCTGGCAAGCCCACCAGACCCTTGTCACGACGCGGATCGAACGCGATGCCTGCGATGATACCGATACCCAGACCGACATCAACGTAGGTTTTGATCACGTCAGCATCAATAGCTTCCAGCACAATATCCGGAGTGATACCGTGCTTGGCAAAGGCCTCGTCGATCGAACCTCGGCCCGAGAAAGCATGGTCGTAAGTCACGATGGGGTATTGCGCCAGGGTTTCAATAGACAGCTGCTTGTTGGCAGGCAGATCAGCCAGTGGATGGTCCGGCGTCACCACCACCGTATGCTCCCAGGTGTAGACCGGCAAGGCGACCAGGCCCGGCGTCAGTGCCAGGGTTTCGGTAGCGATGGCCACGTCAGCCTGCTCATGTATCACCATCTGGGCCAGCACAGGCGGGCTGCCCTCAGCCAAGGACATATGGACCTTGGGAAAGCGACGGCGAAATTCAGGGATCACCTTGGGCAGCAAATATCGTGCCTGGGCGTGGGTACAAGCGATCACCAAGGTGCCTTCATCACGGCGGGCGAAGTCGTCGCTGACACGCTTGAGGTTGTCGATCTCGCGCATGATGCGGTCGATCACCTCGGCGACAGCTTCGCCCGGTCGGGTCAAGCCCTTAATGCGTTTTCCATGACGTTCAAAAATCTTGATGCCCAGTTCATCTTCAAACTCGATGATCGCTTTGGACACCCCCGGCTGGGAGGTATAGAGCGAGCGAGCGGCTTCAGTCAGATTGAAGTTACGTCGGATGGTCTCTCGGACAAAGCGGAATTGTTGAATATTCATATGTTAATAGCCCCAGGTACAGGGCTATTATATGTAATAAGGAACAGCTCGCTTATTGCATTAAGTTATATATATAGATTCAACAATTACGTCATGCTGATTGTTGTATTCATCGTATTGGCATGAGCTTGCCAACGGGCCGTCACGGTTTTGGTCTGTGTCCAGAACTGAACGGCTTGTTTGCCGTTCGGACCCAGGTCACCCAACTTGGACGCACGCGAGCCAGTAAAGCTGAACCAGGCCACCGGCACAGGGATAGGAATATTGATACCGATCTGGCCTACGTCGATACGGTTCTGGAAGTAGCGCGCATGGCCGCCGTCCTGGGTGAAGATGGACACGCCATTACCGTTGGGGTTGCGGTTGATGAACTGCACCGCCTCTTCCAGCGTATTGACACGCACAATGCACAGCACGGGTCCGAAGATTTCTTCTTCGTAAATGCGCATATCGGCTTTCACATCATTGAAGATGGTTGGGCCGACAAAGTTACCGCTTTCATAGCCAGGCACTTTCACGCCACGGCCATCCAGCAAGAGACTGGCACCTTCCTGTACACCGGCTTCAATCAAGGATTCCACACGCTGGCGAGCACGCGGCGAGACCAAGGGGCCCAGATCGGCCTGACGGTCCGTACCTACGTTGACCTTCATGGTGGCAGCACGTTTGACCAGTTCATCAACCCACTCACCAGTTTCGCCGACCATCACGGCTACCGAGATCGCCATGCAGCGCTGGCCGGCCGCGCCAAAAGCAGCGCCCAGCAATTGGTTGATCGCCACATCACGATCCGCATCAGGCATCACAATGCAGTGGTTCTTGGCGCCCATCATGGCTTGCGAGCGCTTGCCAGCTTCAGTGGCACGACGGTGAATTTCGGTGCCAACAGCTGTCGAACCAATAAAGGACACAGCCTTGACTTCAGGATGGGTCACCAGGGCATTGGCAATATCTGCACCTCCGTGGACCACGTTCAGCACGCCTGGAGGCAGGCCAGCTTCCAGAGCCAGTTCAGCCAGCATCAGACTGGCGCTAGGATCCTGCTCGGAAGGCTTGAGCACGAAGGTATTACCGCAAGCCACAGCCAGCGGGAACATGAAGCAGGGCAGCATCACCGGGAAGTTGAACGCGGTCACACCGGCACACACGCCCAAGGGCTGGATCAGGGTGTAGACATCAATACCGCCCGCAGCGTTTTCTGCGTATTCGCCCAATTGCATCGAAGCAATGGAACACGCGTATTCGATCACTTCCAGGCCGCGGCCTACTTCACCTTCAGCGTCAGGCATGGTCTTGCCGTGTTCACGCGAAATGGCTTCAGCCAGCTTGGCACTGTTTTCACGCACCAGACGCTGCAGATTCAACATGACGCGCATGCGCGCGCCCTGGCTGGAATGGCGCCAGCTCTCATAAGCCTTGGCCGAGCTGGCAATAATGGTTTCCAGCTCTTCCATCGTGGCGTAAGGCACTTGGGCCACGACTTCCTGGGTGGCTGGATTGAGCACATCGTCCCAACGGGTGCTCTTGGATTGAACATGTTGTCCATCGATCAGCAAAGGTACACGAACCACTTCCGTCATAGCATGTCTCCAATGAATTGCTCAGGCGGCTAAGCCTTATTTGTTATCCCACTTGTATGAGGGTTCTCATCGAGTGTAGAAGCCTCAAGACCCGTTTACCATGTTGAAAAATGCACAGGAGCTGGGCATTTATGCACAAGTCTTTTTCAGGGCGGGCCCATCACGATGGACTGGGATAATCTGCGTTACTTTCTGGAAGTGGCCCGCTGCCAGCGTATCAGCGTTGCCGCTCAACGGCTGGGCGTTCAACACAGCACCGTGGCACGCCGTATCCAGGCGCTGGAGCAGGAGCTGGGCTTGCGGCTGTTCCACAAATCCACGGTCAGCGGCTATAGCCTGACCAGCGAAGGGCAGAATCTGCAGCAACGTATGGAGCCGGTAGAAAGCCGCTTGCTGGCGGCTCGCGATGCGATTACGGGCAAGGCCAGACCCTTGACCGGCAAGCTGCGCCTGGGCTGCACTGAAGCCTTTGGCAGTTATGTCCTGACGCCCTTGCTCAGCATTTTCCAGGCCCAGTATCCGGAGCTGACCTTGGAGCTGTTGCCTGTACCCCGCCCTATCAGTCTGTCACGCCGGGATGCCGACTTGGCCATTGCACTGGAGCGCCCCCAACGCGGCCCTTACTGGTGTACGCGCCTGGCAGACTACAGCTTGCGGCTCTATGCCCATCAGGATTATTTGAACAGCCATCCGCCCATAGAAAGCGTGCAGGATTTGTCCCAGCATCGCTTTATTGCCTATGTGGATGATCTGGTGTTCAGCGATAGCCTGCGCTATCTGGAAGAAATCGTCAGATCCGCCGCCGTACGCTTTCGCAGCACCAGCGTGATTGCGCAGTATCAGGCTACCTTGCAGGGACAAGGAATTGCCGTTCTGCCCTGCTTTCTGGCAAAAACCGATCCGCGCCTGCGTTGTGTTCTACCCGACCAGGTGGAATTGCGTCGACGTTTCTGGATGTTCTGTCATGAGGAGCAGCGTCAAAATCCCAGCCTGACCCGGCTCTGGCACTTTCTGAAGCAGTCTGTTCAGGAGCGACAAGATTTGCTGGATGGAGCTTGAATCGCTCAATCAAGCTAGAAGTAACAGGTACAAAAAAGGGGCGTCACGCCCCTTTTCTACTTCAGCTTGTCGCTGGTGGTTTAGGTGCCTTGATGCGCAATTTACGCCACATCATGAAGACCATGATCAGCAAGAAGATGGCATGAACCAGCCACAAACCGATTTCAAAACCCAATTGGCCATTACGAATCCAGCCGCGCGAGAGGTTGATCAGGTTCATATAGAGCAGACCTACCAGACCAGCCACCAGAATATTGCCTGAGCGTCCCATCCTGGGATTCACCGCTCCCAGAGGAATCGCCAGCAAGGCCAGATTCAGTGCCGCCAGGGGCAAAGCCAAGCGCCACATGATCTGTGAGCGCGCCTCGGCATCGTCATCACTGAGTAACAAGGTGGTTTGACGAGCCTTGATCTGCTGCTCTGCACGGGCACGAATCGTTTCAGCGGTATTGCCTGCATCACGGCTCTCCAGACGCATGCCGTAACTTTCAAAGTCCACCATACGGAATTCAGCCTGACCAGGCTTCAAGTCGTAGCGATGGCCTTCGCTCAAGACCAGAAAGCGATCGCCATTGGGCTGCTCTTCCATGCGAGCACTCTGCGCAGTCACAATGCTGAGCCACTGCGGGTCGATCACGCGGGCGATCACATTACCCAGCTCATCCCCTTCTTTTTCTGGGGAGTCGGCGTAAAACACACGGGCACCATCATCGGACTCGATAAACTGCCCGGCGGTCACTTTACTCAGGTCCGAGCGCTGCTCAAAACGCTGGCGGTACTCGGCAATCTGACGATAAGCCCAGGGCGAAGCCTGCAAGGTCAGAACGGCAATCAGAATGGCAACCGGCACGGCACACTGCAAAACGGGCGTTACCCAGTTTTTCAAGGACAGGCCGCTGGCAAACCAGACCACCATTTCGGATTCCCGAAAGCTGCGCGTCACCGTAGTGAGCACGGCAATGAACAGGGAAACGGCCAGAATAATCGGCAAGGCGGTAATACTGGAAAAGGCGGCCAGACCCAGCACCACGTCAGGGCCAATCGTGCCATTGGCCGCTTCGCCTAACAAACGCACCAGAAGTACACTAAGCCACACAATCAGCAAAGTGGACAGTACAACGCCACTGTGACTTAAGATTTCGGATACCGCAGAGCGTTTAAATAGAGACATATGAGAATTTGCGAGATAATCGCAGGTACGATTTGCGACACACTGAGGATAGTTGAATGGAATTTAGCACACAGACATCCGCTTCTTTGCACCAAATTAAGACGGCCGCACTAGGCGTAGGCGTCTTTGCCGAGGGCATTCTAAGCCCCGCAGCGGAACTTATCGACCGCGCCAGCAACGGAGCTGTGAGCGCTGCTGTCAAAGCCGAGTTTAAAGGCAAGCCCAATACCCACCTGGTGCTGCGCAATCTGCCCGGCGTTAAGGCCGAACGCGTTATTTTAGTCGGCTTAGGCGCTCAAGAGGAATACAAAGCAGCAACTCATACGCAAGCCCAGGCCTGCCTTGCTTCTTACTGCCTGAAAGCAGACCTGAAAGAAGCCGTTTCGGCCCTGGCCAGCATTGATTGCAAAGGCACCACCTTGCGCAGCCGCGCTCAGGACGCTGCCGTGGCCGTATGCCGCGCCAGCTACCGCTACACCGCCACGTTCAGCAAGCCCGAACCTGCTCCCCAGCTGAGCCAGTTCCTGCTGTGGACGGCCCGCACCCAAGCCAGCGAAGCCAAGGCGGGTCTGGAGCAAGGTCAGGCCATTGGTAACGGTGTGAACCTGACTCGCTTGCTGGCCGACCTGCCCGGCAATATCTGCACCCCCACCTACCTGGGCAAGACGGCAAAGCAACTGGCCAAGGAATTCAAGACACTGAAAGCCGAAGTGCTGGAGCGCAAGCAGATCGAAGCCTTGAAGATGGGTTCGTTCCTGTCGGTGGCCAAGGGCTCGGATGAACCGCCTGCGTTCATCGTGCTGCGCCATACCCCCAACACCAAGACCAAACACGAGGACGGTCCTATCGTTCTGGTGGGTAAGGGCCTGACCTTCGACTCGGGCGGTATCTCCATCAAGCCAGCCGGCAATATGGACGAAATGAAGTACGACATGGGCGGTGCTGCCAGCGTTTTGGGCACCATGCGCGCCATTGCCGAACTGAACATCGACCGTGAAGTGATCGCTGTGGTGGCTTCTTGCGAAAACATGCCCAGCGGCCGCGCCAATAAACCGGGCGACGTCGTGACCAGCATGTCTGGCCAGACCATCGAGATCCTGAACACGGACGCCGAAGGCCGTCTGGTTCTGTGCGATGCCCTGACCTACGTCGAGCGCTTCAAACCCGCTGCCGTGATCGATATGGCCACCCTGACCGGCGCTTGCGTGGTCGCTCTGGGCCACGTCAACACCGGCCTGTTCTCGACCGACGACGACCTGGCTGATGAACTGATGCAAGCTGGCAAGCAAACGGGTGACACGGCATGGCGCATGCCCATGGACGACGCCTACCAGGAGCAACTGCGCTCGAACTTTGCTGATATGGCCAATATTGGTGGCCCACCAGCCGGTTCGGTAACCGCCGCCTGCTTCCTGTCCCGCTTCACCAAAGCGTACCGCTGGGCTCACCTGGACATCGCCGGTACTGCCTGGCGCAGCGGCAAGGACAAGGGCGCCACAGGCCGTCCCGTGCCTTTGCTGGTTCAGTACCTGCTTAATCAGTGTCGCTAAGCATGAGCCGCGTCGATTTCGCTTTCGGCGCGCCAGATCGCTTGCGTATGGCCTGCGAGGTCGTGCGCAAGCACTACGAGGCGGGCCGTCAGGTGGTGGTGTATCTTTCCGATGCCCGCCAACTGGCCCGTTTCGATCGCCTGCTCTGGGGTTTTGAATCCACAGCTTTTGTCCCGCACGTCGGTGTGGAAGACCCCTTGGCAGCCACCACCCCTGTTTTGTTGACCAGTGCCGCCCCCGTGCCCGCAGGTGAGCAAAGCTGGCTGTTGAATCTGGATGCCCAATGCCCGCCCGGTTTTGAACAATTCCCGCGTATATTGGAAATTGTCTCCGAACGGGAAGCTGACCGTACCCAGGCTCGCGAACGCTGGCGTGTCTACCAGGCGCAAGGCTGCCAAGTGCATGCTCATAAACTGGGTGCTTGAATAATAAAGAAGATTCTTGATTATTCAGGTAGTTGTCAGTTATTCTTGACCACTGATCTCTCTGTATTCTAAGGACTCATCATGAGCGAATTTCGTCAATCAAGCTTGCCTGAGCATAACGGCACCCTGGGCGCCCAGTCGCTGATTGCTCGCAATCGCGTCCTGCGCAACACCTACTGGCTGCTGGCCCTGTCCATGATTCCCACCGTGCTGGGAGCCTTGCTGGGCCTGTCCTCCGGGATTAACCGGGTTATGGGCGCCAGCCCAGGCCTGAGCGCCATTGTTTTCCTGGTCGGTGCCTTTGGCCTGATGTTCCTGATCGAAAAGAACAAGAACAGCTCGCTGGGTGTCGCCCTGCTGATGGCCTTTACCTTCTTCATGGGTGTGATGCTGTCCCGTCTGCTGGGCTTTGTCCTGGGCATGGGTAATGGCGCACAACTGATCATGCTGGCCTTTGGCGGTACCGCTGCGGTCTTTGGCGCCATGGCAACTATTGCCAGTACCACCAAGCGTGATTTCTCCGGCATGCAGAAATTCCTGTTTGTCGGTGCCGTTATCTTGCTGGTTGCGGCCTTGGCCAACATCTTCCTGCAACTGCCTGCGCTGATGCTGACCATCTCCGTGATGGCTATCGGTATCTTCTCGGCCTTCTTGCTGGTTGATCTGCAGCGCGTCATCAACGGTGGTGAAACCAACTACGTGTCGGCCACCCTGGCGATCTATCTGGACGTCTACAACATTTTCAGCAACCTGCTGGTGCTTTTAGGCGTGCTGGGCGGTAACCGCGAATAAGATCGCGGACCCCGCACTCCCCAAGCCCCCTTTTCGAAGGGGGCTTTTTTTATTATCCGCACGCTCAAGCACGCTGGCTTGAAAACCTGACCATGCCCCTCATCTGCTTGATCTTGCCCCAAGCTCATGGGGCCTTGAAGCGGCACGACCAGGCCTGAGCCATGGCAAAGGGAATCACCCTGACGCAGCGCCCTGTTTTTCGTGTCCTTGCTCAGACGCGCGGGTATAGTAAACCTTGTAGAAAATTTCCCCTTTGGAGAACACTGGTGGCAGTCTTTGAAACTCAACATATCGTCGACAATCTGCGCGGGGCCCGCGAAGAATGGCGACAGGCGCATCAACGCTTGAACGAGCTTGAAGGCCAGGAATTTCCGTCGGTACAAGCTTTGATTCAAGTGACCGAGCAGCTCAAAGGCATCCTGTTTCCCATGCGCCTGGGCAGCCCGGAGCTGCGTCGCGAGTACGAAGATCACTTTGTCGGCCACCACCTGGGCCAGGCGCTCAATACGCTGCTGCAACAGGCGCGTATCGAGCTGCAACGCGCTGCCCTGCTCCGTGGTGACAAATACGATCGCGAAACCATTGAAGAGCAGGCACACAAGGCCATACAGGCTTTTGCCAACAAGCTGCCAGACTTGCGCCGCACCCTGGATCTGGACGTGGTCGCCGCCTATCAAGGCGACCCGGCTGCCCGCAATGTGGACGAGGTACTGCTGTGCTATCCCGGTCTGCTGGCCATGATCCATCACCGCATCGCCCATGCTCTGACCAATCTGGGGCTGCCCCTGACGGCGCGCATTATTGCAGAACTGGCCCACAGCCAGACCGGTATTGATATTCACCCCGGCGCGCAAATTGACCATTCCTGTTTCATCGACCACGGCACCGGCGTTGTGATTGGCGAGACCGCCATCATCGGCAAGCGGGTTCGTATTTATCAGGCCGTCACCCTGGGTGCCAAGCGCTTTAGCAAGGACGAAAAAGGCTTGCTGCTCAAGGGCCAGGCCCGTCACCCCATCGTGGAAGACGATGTGGTCATCTACGCTGGCGCCACGATTCTGGGCCGCGTCACGCTGGGTGCCGGCTCCACGATTGGCGGGAATGTCTGGATTACGGAAGACGTACCAGCGGGTTGTTCGGTGACCCAGGCCAATTTGTTGCGCAATCAACCTGACTGCCCGGAGAAACTGCGCTAAGCAGCCTGCTTATATCGCGCAGGACCCAGTCTGGTACGGCCCGGACTATCTCCTCTAGAAGAGCCCCGTAGTAAAAAAAACGACTCCTGTCATGTCCTTCCCAAAAGCATGGATAGCTATCCAACTTTGGAGAGGGTCTTTCAGGAGTCGTTTTATATTGGGTTCTGCTTCACTCAGGAAGCCCCCAGAACGTCTGGGTAGACGCTAACAGCCCTTCGGCACTGGCTGGTACTAACAAGCAGAGTTTACGCCTTGGGAGGCGGCACAGGCGGTCCGGGTCGCCACATCTTGATGAAACCTTCCATAGCCATCAAGGAAATGGCAATCCAGATCGGAATATAGGTCCACCACTGATTCGCGCTCATGGGCTCGTCCAGCAGCAAATACGCCACCCAGAACAAGAGCACCGGCTCCACATAGCCCAGAATGCCAAACAAGGCCAAAGGCAACTGACGACTGGCAGACAGATAGCTGACCAACGCAACCGAGCTGATCAGGCCCAGAACCGGGACCTGCCAGATCAAGCGAGGCTGATCCGCGAACAGGCCCCACATCTGCGTGTCTTGAACAAAGAGCAGCCAGCAAGCTGGCAGGAACAAGAAGCTCAGATCAAACCAGAGTGAAGCCAGCGAGCCAAGACGCAGATAACGGCGCAGCATGAAATAAGGTGGATAACCCACAACCACCACCGCTGTCGCCCAGGAGACGCTCCCTACGCGGAACAGCTCGTGCAGCACACCCACGCCGGCCAATGCCACAGCAATCCACTGAATGGTGCTCAATCTGTCTTTGTAGATCACCCGCCCTACCAGCACCATCATCAGCGGCAAGAGGAAGTAGCCCAGGGACACGTCCAGCGCCATCTGGTGCAAAGGCGCCCAGACAAAAATCCAGAGCTGTACCCCGACCAGGGCTGCAGCCAGCAAGAGCAAGGCAAAATAGCGCCAATTCCCGGGCCAGTGACGCAATACCCAACGCACTTCCCGCCAGCGCCGTGCCCGAGTGATCACCAAAGCCAAAGCAGGCAGCCCCAGCACAATACGCCAGGCAAAAACCTGCTCGCCACTAAGTGGCTGCAAGACGGTGGCGTAGTAGTACAGGCAGGCAAATAAAGCGGAGGCCAGGACCGACAGCAAAACACCTTGCTTCATGAGTGCGCCTCGTCCATTTTCTGACGCCGCAAATAAGCCTGCCCCACACTGAACAAACGATCACGCTTTAACAAGGTATGCGTATCCAGTGCCTGCGCTTCGGGCGTCAGCATCAAAGCGGGCAAACCATCCAGCAAACGCTGCATCAAATCCGGGTGCGCGGCCATGTACAAACTCAAAAGCTGATCCGGCTCCCACAAGCTGATCCCCAGGCGACGCAGCTCGGAACGATTAAAGTCTTTCAGATTACGGGTCAAGATGCCGACCGGCTGATCGGGATAACGCTGCTGTGCCAAACGGGCAGTGGCGATCACATGCCAGTCCTTGGCATCGGAGTAGCGCAAGTCCTTCTTGAACTCGCTGCTATCGCCTAAATCGGCTTCGGGGTAACGCTGTTGCAGCGCTTCCCACTGCTCCTCGATAGAGGTGGGCATGACTTTCCACAACCTGCCCGCATTACGCCGCCATTCGTCCCCGATCACCGGACTCCAGACAGGCTTGAACAACTGCTCGTCAGCCAGGGCCAGGAGCAAGCGGCGCAGTACGTTGGAGATCAGTACGCAGGTATCCAGAACCAGCACGGAAGGAAGGGAGACGGCCATATCAATAGCGTTGCAGCTGCATGAGAACAGAGCGGGTATGCAAGGGGCGACCCAGCAAGCTGTTCAGGCGTTCGCGCAAGCGTATGCGCAACTCCGGCTCGCCGACAGGGTCGTCAAAGTCCGGCGTGGCTTCATCAAAGCCATAGCCGGTTTCGGTCAGCAGCACCCACTCAAAGCGCCGCAAGGCCCCCGCCACGGGTGGACGAGGAATCTGTGCCAAGTGCACCAGAGCCTCTTCGTAGGCATCGAACAAAACAGGATGTGGGTCTTCACGCGGCAACAAACGAATCAACAATTCGTTCATGTACCAGGCCGACATCAGAGCACGACCTTTCAAGGGGCGAATCCCGGCGCAGTCCGCCCGTGTCAGCGTTTTGACTTCATTTTTGCCCGACCAGGCCAATAACAAAGGCTGAAACACAGACAAAGCAGGCCGCAAAATGGAATGCGGCCTTTTGGCGCCTTTTGCAACCAGGGGCACCAGCCCGTGGTTACGTGTAAAGGCATGACAGATCAGGGACGTTTCACGCCAGGCACTGGTGTGCAGTATGTAGCCCGCTTCGTCCTGAAAGCGATGACGGGGATTACTCATACCCCAGGTCGCGCAGGACCGCTTCACGATCGGACCAGCCCTTGCGCACCTTGATATACACATCCAGGAACACGGGCTTGTCGATCAGCTTGGCAATATCTTGGCGAGCCTCGGTTGCAATGCGCTTCATGTGCATGCCACCCGCTCCCAACAGAATCGGACGGTGGCTTTCGCGTTCTACGACCACGCAGGCCGAAATACGCGCGCCCTGCTCGTTCTCGTCCCATTGTTCGATAACCACGGTACACCCGTACGGCAGCTCGTCACCCACCAGGCGGAAGATCTTCTCGCGCAGCAGCTCCGAGGTAATGAAGCGCACCGAGCGGTCGGTAATGGTGTCAGCGTCAAACATGGCCTCACCTTCAGGCAGGCGGGAGGCGATCTCGTTCAGCAAAGGGTCCAGTTGCAGGCGCTTGGCAGCACTGACCGGAATCACGGCGCCGTACTCGAACTCCTGCGACAGGCGGGCGATATAAGGCAGCAAGTCATTCTTGCTTTTCAAGGCATCAACCTTGTTGATGACCAGAATGGTCTTGCCGCCTTTAGGCAGCATGGGCAGCAATTCGGCGTCCGAAGCGGACCACTTGCCGGCTTCAACCACATGCACCACCACGTCCACATCGGCCAGAGCCTGGGTCACGACGCGGTTCATCATGCGGTTCATGGCCCCGCCGTGCTTGGTCTGAAAACCGGGGGTGTCCACAAACACCATTTGATCGTGATCACGCGTCAGCACACTGTTGATGCGGTGACGCGTGGTCTGCGCCTTGCGCGACACGATCGAAATCTTGCTGCCGATCAGGGCATTGGCCAGCGTGGACTTGCCGACATTCGGTCGTCCAACAATAGCCACGAAGCCGCAGCGAAAAGGGGTCTCTGTCATTCTGTTTCCTGCGACACTGCCACGGGCAATGTCAATTGTGAGGGGCGACGATGGCGACTGGCGCGCGTCGTCTTGGCTGGAAATTCAGCTTCTAAAATAGCAATGGCCTGCGTCGCGGCGGCTTGTTCAGCCGCACGACGGCTGCTGCCACTGGCACGAACATGGATGTTGAGCTTGGCGATCGTGCATTCGATATCGAAGAGCTGATCGTGGGCTGCGCCATGGGTGGCCACCACGGTATACACCGGCAAATCCAGCTTGCGACCTTGCAGCAGCTCCTGCAGCAAGGTCTTGGGATCTTTCCCCAAGGTTTTGGGGTCCACATCTACCAGCATGGGCTCATAGAGCTGGGTGATGACGGTTTGGGCTTGCGTAAAGCCCGCGTCCAGAAAGACAGCGCCAAAAATGGCTTCCAGCGCGTCTGCCAGAATGGAGGGACGACGGAAACCACCGCTTTTCAGCTCCCCTTCCCCCAGACGCAAATAATCCGACAAACCCAGACGGGTAGCGATTTCCGCCAGAGCGGCCTGTTTGACCAGATTCGCTCGCAGGCGGGACAGATCGCCTTCATCAATGCGTTGGAAACGGTCGAACAACAAGGCCGCAACCGTGAAGTTCAAGACCGAATCCCCCAGGAACTCCAGCCGCTCGTTATGGCGAGCGCTGTGGCTACGATGGGTCAAGGCCTGCTCAAGCAGGCCTGTGTCTTTGAAGGAGTAGCCGATAGCGGCTTCAAGCAAAGCAAGACGTTTCATTAATGGAAGCGACCTATACGGCTAAGTTCGCGGAAATTCATCCAGATAAAGAAGGCGCGTCCCACAATATTCTCATCGGGCACAAAGCCCCAATAACGACTGTCCAGACTATTGTCGCGATTGTCTCCCATGACAAAGTAATTACCTTCAGGCACCACACAAGAGATGCCGTTGGAGAAGTACTCACAGGAGTCGCGGTTGGGGAACGCCACGATAGGCATCAAACCCTGAGGCTGAGTCTTGTTCAGCAAGATGTTGTGCTGCACTTTGCCCAGCTCTTCCAGATAGCGCCCAATGTAAGCGGAGCGATCCGGCTCGTAGTAATCGCCACTGCGCACTTGGGTAATGACTTGACCATTCACGGACAATACCTTGTCGCGGTACTCCACGCGGTCACCCGGCACACCAACCACACGCTTGATGTAATCCACAGTGGTATCAACGGGATAGCGGAACACAATCACATCGCCACGCTCGGGATGGCCCAAAGGCACAACCTTGGTACCACTGACAGGCAGGCGAATGCCGTACTCGTATTTGTTCACCAGAATCAAATCGCCATTTTTCAGCGTGGGCAACATGGAGCCCGACGGAATGCGAAAAGGCTCGATGATAAAAGAGCGCAATACAAACACGAACAGAATGACTGGGAAAAAACTGACGCCATACTCAATCCACCACGGCATGCGGTTGGCCTGGTCATAAGCGTCCTGGCGCAGTTGCTGCAAGTGCTCAGGGTCTTGAGCTGCCGTTTCCGGTACCGCCTGCATCGCGGCCTGCGCACGCGCCAGACGGCGCGAGCGCAGGGAGAAACGATCCAAAAACCAGATTGCGCCGGTCAGTATCAGCAGTACAAACAAAATCAGAGCGAAATCCCAGCTCATCGGTTTCCTTTAAAGAAATTAAAGCAGTCCTGGCTGTGGTCGGCTTGAGCTGCCGACCAGAGCATTACTTATCCTCGACCTGCAAAATTGCCAAAAAGGCTTCCTGCGGAATTTCCACGTTCCCAACTTGCTTCATCCGCTTCTTACCGGCTTTTTGCTTCTCAAGCAGCTTTTTCTTACGAGAAATATCGCCGCCATAACACTTGGCCAGCACGTTCTTGCGCAATGCCTTGACGTTTTCGCGAGAAATAACTTCGGCGCCAATGGCAGCCTGAATCGCAATATCAAACATCTGCCGCGGAATCAGAGAGCGCATCTTGGCGACCACTTCGCGTCCACGGTAACGGGCGTTGCTACGGTGCACAATCATGGACAGGGCATCAACCCGGTCGCCGTTGATCAGGATATCAACCTTGACCACATCGGCCGAACGGTATTCCTTGAACTCGTAGTCCATGGAAGCGTAGCCGCGCGATACCGATTTGAGTCGGTCAAAGAAGTCCAGCACGATCTCGGCCAGAGGCATCTCATAGACCAGGTTCACCTGACGGCCATGATAGGTCATATTTAACTGCAAACCGCGCTTGGCTGTACACAGGGTCATGACCGGGCCCACGTATTCCTGCGGCATTAGCAGCGAAACCACAACAATAGGCTCGCGTACGTCTTCGATATGGGACACTTCCGGCATGCGAGAAGGGCTTTCAATCATCAAGACTTCGCCGTCACGACGCTCGACCTCGTACACCACCGACGGCGCGGTGGTGATGATATCCATGTCGAATTCGCGCTCCAGACGCTCCTGGACGATTTCCATATGAAGCAGGCCCAGGAAACCGCAACGGAAACCAAAACCCAGCGCCTGGGACACTTCGGGCTCGAACATCAGGGACGAGTCGTTCAGCTTGAGCTTTTCCAGGGAGTCGCGCAGCTGGTCGTACTCACTGCTCTCCACCGGGTACAAACCGGCAAACACCTGAGGCTTCACTTCCTTGAAGCCCGGCAAGGCTTTTTCAGCCGGTTTGCCGGCCAGAGTGATGGTGTCACCCACCTTGGCGTGTTCCAGCTCTTTAATACCGGCAATGATGAAACCCACCTCGCCTGCAGACAGATGAGGACGGTTTTCAGACTTGGGGGTAAAGACACCGATATGCTCGACCAGGTGCGTCGCACGGGTGGCCATCAGCAGAATTTTTTCCTTGGGCTTGAGCACACCGTTGACGATGCGCACCAGCATGACCACGCCCACGTAATTGTCAAACCAGGAGTCAATGATCAGGGCTTGCAAGGGAGCGGTAGGATCACCCACTGGCGGGGGAACACGCGCCACGATGGTTTCCAGGATCTCGTCGATACCCAGGCCGGTTTTCGCACTGGCGGCAATTGCGTCACTGGCATCAATGCCAATCACGTCTTCCACCTCCTGGCGAGCGGCATCCGGGTCAGCCGAGGGCAAGTCCATTTTGTTGAGCACTGGAATCACTTCCACGCCCTGATCCAAAGCGGTATAGCAGTTGGCTACAGTCTGCGCTTCCACACCTTGGGAAGCGTCCACGACCAGCAAGGCACCTTCACAGGCCGACAAGGAACGGCTGACTTCATAGGAGAAGTCAACGTGGCCGGGGGTGTCGATCAGGTTCAGGTTGTAAACCTTGCCATCCTGAGCCTTGTAGTGCAAAGCGGCGGTCTGGGCCTTAATCGTGATGCCACGCTCTTTCTCGATGTCCATCGAATCCAGAACCTGGGTCGACATCTCGCGGTCGGCCAGGCCACCACAGCGTTGGATCAGGCGGTCAGCCAAGGTCGATTTGCCATGATCGATGTGGGCAATAATAGAGAAATTGCGGATGTGATCCATAAACCCGTTAATAAACAAAGAAAATGTTGAGGCGCAATGCCAGAGAGACGGCACAAGAAAGGGGCGCCCATGACGCCCCTTTTCAGTCCACGCGCCGAAAACGCAAGACCCGTCCTGTCAGACGGGCGCACGTGGAGCCAGTATCCATTCGGGGCAAACTGCCCCCGCGAATAGCGGCGGAAAAACTCCGGCCCCTGGCCGGAGTTCATCAATGACTACCATTTTAGCCGTTTTACAGAATTTTTATTTCGATGGCGTAATCAAAACCCATTGCGACTGGCCCGCACGCAAAACCAGCAAGGCTGCTGCTTTGGATTTATCCAAGGAAGCCACCATTTTAGCGTATTGATCCGGCGTCCCTACGTCTTTATCGTTGACACGCAAAATCAGGTCACCAGGCTGCAGACCGGCTTCGCTGGCAGGGGCCGTGGCCTCTGTCACCTGAACCGCACTTTCCACGCCCAAACGCTTCAGATCAGCAGCAGGAACTGCCGTCACTTTCAAGCCAAAGGCATCGGCCGTGCTGGCAGCAGGATTGTCTTTCTCGTCCTTGGCGGCAGCAGTTGGGCTGCTGGAAGGCATTTCTTCGACATCAATCTTGATGGTCTGCAACTTGCCCTTGCGCCAGATTTCCAGTGTGGAGCTTTGACCAGGCTTGGTGCCTCCCACAATACGGGGCAGGTCTGTCATTTGATCAATGGTGCGACCGTTGAACTTCAGGATCACGTCGCCAGACTGAATACCGGCCTTGGCGGCAGGACCGCCCTCTTCCACGCTGCTGACCAAGGCACCCTTGCTGTCTTTCAGACCCAGCGCGGTAGCGACATCATCGGCTACCGGAGTGATCTGCACACCGATACGACCGCGAGTCACCTTGCCGTCAGACTTGAGCTGCTCGACCACATTCATGGCTTCGTCGATAGGAATGGCCAGGGAAATACCCATGAAGCCACCGCTACGCGAAATGATCTGGGAGTTCACACCCACTACTTCGCCATTCAGATTGATCAGCGGACCCCCGGAGTTACCGGGGTTCACAGCCACGTCGGTCTGAATGAAAGGCAGGTAATCGCCCGTTTCACGGTTGATGGCGCTGACAATCCCGGAAGTCACGGTGGATTCCAGACCGAAGGGCGAGCCAATAGCCAGAACCCACTGTCCTTTCTTGAGCTGCTTGGAATCACCGATCACCATGGGCTTCAGGTCTTTGGCTTCGATCTTGATCAGGGCCACGTCGGTGCGCTCGTCCGTCCCGATGATCTTGGCTGGATATTCCTTGCCGTTGCTCAGCGTGACGAAAATGCCATTGGAGTCGGCCACCACATGGTTATTGGTCAGGATGTAGCCGTCAGCAGAGATGATGAAACCCGAACCCACACCACGTGGCACTGTGCGCTCTTGAGGCTGCTGGCCTTCATTGCCACCGCCACGAGGGCGCTGCGGCGCCATGCCGGGCGGCATGAAATCGGGCCCAAAGAACCAGCGGAACATATCATAAGGATCCGAGCCCGGACCCATGGCGGGGGAGCGCACCCGGACGGCCTCGGTGGTACGGATATTGACTACTCCATCCTCGGTCTTGGCAACAACGCCAGTAAAGTCAGGCAGCCCCAGCGTCGTGCTCTGGACTTGCTCGGTTGTCGTGACAGGCTGAGCCTGCGCGTAGGCCATAGGCGCACCCGCCGCCAGCATCACGGCCGCCGTCAAGGCCGAGAGAACAGGAATACGCATTTTTTGACTCGATTTTTCCATTCAAAGACTCCTGGTGGACGATAGTCAATGTGTCCGGGATAGAGGGGTGAACTGGGTACCTTCCAGCAAGGCGCGCAAGGTCTGTACAGGTACGGCACCCGTGCTGGTCAAAACATAATCATTAATGCGACTGCGGTACATATTCATGGAGCCACGGTGAAAGGCACCCAGGCTGTTTTCTTCTGCTTCAGGGGTCCCTACCTTCTCCAGAAACACGGAAATGGCAGCCAGACCATCAGACAACATCAAATGGGTAACCTGACGCCCCGCACGCATGGGCCGGAGCATTTCGGACCGCAAGGTAAAACCGGCAGGCATGGCCAGATGCCAACCCAGCTCGTTCAAATCTATTTTTCGTACTTCGGGTTCGACCACTTCCCACTTGCTGGGGTTCCAACTGGTACGCAGTTCCTGCAAATCCACCTGCTCGCCAAAGGCAACAGAGGCAAAAGCGATCTGATCCACTACCTCTTGTTGTGGGTCCAGAGTCTGCATTTTCAATAGCAAATGATGATCGGTATCGGCACACACGCGGTAGCCGTAACGCTGATCATCCTTGGGAACCAGCTCGATCAGGTCGCAAGGGCGACCGGCCACGCGCTCGCGCGATGGCAAGCGGCGCATATCGTAAAAATTGGGTAATTGGCTGACATCACCAACCAGAAAACTGGGAAAGCGTTCGTTTTCACGACGCTCGATCACCACCATTTTCTTTTCGGGAATCAGGCATTGGGTGACTTCGTTCTGACGCAGAAACTCGCGCGGCTCGCCGTCCAGAATCTCCAGACGCTCGCGCTCGCCGGTACCATCAATAATGTGGACCAGTTTCATGGACTGGCTGGCCTGATCCTGGGTGTAAATAATGACCCCGGAATAATCCAGGTCACGCGCCGCTTTATGGACTTTCTGCAACCAGGGCAGATCCAGGGGCTCCAGCCCGCTGGCATCCTGAGCCAGTACAGGTGTGCACAGCACCGCCAGAGAAAGGGCAAACAAGCCCTTATAGAGACGCGCCAAGCCCATCTGCGACGGCATACGTACAGACCTCATTGACCCAGGGCTCCACTTTCAAAGGAAACATGGCGTACCGGACCGGTACCAACAAAGTCGCGGTGCAAATCCGCGTAATCATTCCAGAGCTGATCATCCTGGGCGCTGGCCACCAGCGTGCCTGGCACGGAGTTCACCCCCATATACGGCAGGCCTACCCACAAGGCGGCAGCCACGACAGCCACCACGGCCAGGCCGCTGACACCATAGCGCTGCACCAAGGGTCGTTTCATGGCATTCGGGGCGAGCACGGTAGGCTCTTCGTCAATTGCTTTGGACAGACGCGCGTAAAAGCGATCCGACGTACGGATCGCCAGCGCATCGGTACGCATGACGTCACCAATCAAATGGTAGGTATCCCAGACTTGACGCCCGTAGGGGGAGTCCAGTTCCTCGGGGCGTATTTCAGCCTCGCCATCCACCCAGGAAGACACGGCGGCCTCCCAGGCATTGAGTTGATCATCATCGGAATGGGATTTCAGGGCTTGCATCATCAATCCTTACCACCGTCGTTCACTATCTTCACCATCGAGTATGGGACGCAATTGCGCAGCAATGGCGTCACGGGCTCGAAAGATGCGTGAGCGTACAGTTCCTATAGGGCAGTCCATGGTCTGAGCAATATCTTCGTAGCTCATACCTTCTATTTCACGTAGCACGATAGCCGTCCGCAACTCTTCGGGCAGTGCCTGGATCGCTGTATTTACCGTTTCAGCAATCTGGCGACTGACCATCATGGATTCTGGCGTGCTTATATCGCTTAGGTTGTCGATTCGGTCAAAAGTTTCACCTTCTTCAGTTTCGACGTTCTGCAAAGTATTGGGACGTCGGGCGGCCGAGGCCTGCCAGTTACGGGCCGTGTTGATCGCAATGCGGTACAGCCAGGTGTAAAAAGCACTCTCGCCCCGGAACTGGGGAAGAGCTCGGTACGCTTTGATGAAGGTTTCCTGAGCCACGTCCTCGACTTCAGACGGGTCACGTACCATGCGGCTGAGCAGACGCATGATCTTGCGCTGGTACTTCAGTACCAGCAGGTCAAAGGCTCGCTTATCCCCACGCTGAACACGTGCAACTAGTTCGGCATCGGTATCGCGTTCACTCATTAAGAATCCTTATTCTGAGCACGGACCTGATGAGACAGTCGGTTGGCACATAGAGACAAGGCCCACCAGTCCTGCTGCGACTGGGCGCGGCGCCATACGGTCACGGTACGGCAAGCCTTGGTGCAATCACGGCGCAAACGCAAGGTCATGAACCAGGCACAACGCCAGATCTGCTCTATTTGCACGGACTCCTTTGCTGCCCCCTCGCACTGCAAGGAGTATAGCCCTGCACGATGCGCTAGTGTAGCGCGCTCATCCCATGCCCCACGACTGCGAGCATACAAAAAATAAGCCCACAAAGCACCTGCCAATATTGCCAGGGCCCAGGGCCATTGCCAGCTAGACATTGTCCAGGCCAGGGCTGCTGCAAGCAAGGCACAGACAAAAGCGCCCAGTCGGCGCACCGGAGCCGGAGCTCCGATCGACCAGGACTGGGCGTTACGAGTGGGGCAGTCTAACTTAGCGAAGACGACGAACCACCATCGAACCGTTAGTGCCGCCAAACCCGAAAGAGTTGGACAGAGCGACATCAATCTTCATGTCACGCGCCTGGTTGGCGCAGTAATCCAGGTCGCAGGCAGGATCCTGGTTGAAGATGTTGATGGTTGGAGGCGAGATCTGGTTATACACCGCCAAGGTGGTGAACACCGCTTCAATACCACCGGCCGCACCCAGCAGGTGACCCGTCATGGACTTGGTGGAGTTGACCACCAGCTTGTAAGCGTGATCGCCAAAAGCCAGTTTCAATGCTTCGGACTCGTTCACGTCGCCCAGTGGCGTAGAAGTACCGTGTGCGTTGACGTACTGAACTTCGTCAGCGTTGATGCCACCGTTACGCAAGGCATTCATCACGCCACGACGCGGACCGTCACGGTCTGGCGATGTGATGTGGTGAGCATCCGAGCTCATGCCGTAGCCGGAGAATTCGCCGTAAATGCGGGCGCCACGTTTTTTGGCGTGTTCGTACTCTTCTAGCACCAGCACACCAGCGCCCTCACCCAGCACAAAGCCGTCACGGTCCATGTCCCATGGACGCGATGCTGTTTCAGGATCGTCGTTACGGGTGGACAGAGCACGCATGGCGGCAAAACCGCCAATGCCCAGAGGGGACACGGTGGATTCGGCACCGCCGGCAATCATCACATCAGCGTCGCCATACTCGATCAAGCGAGCAGCGTCACCAATGGAGTGCAGGCCGGTTGTACATGCCGACACAACAGCGTAGCTAGGACCTTTCAGGCCCAGGCCGATGGATAGTTGGCCAGACACCAGGTTGACCAGGGAGCCAGGCACAAAGAACGGGGAAATCCGACGTGGGCCCCGTTCCAGATAATCTTTTTGGGTTTCTTCAATGCGGGGCAAACCACCAATCCCCGAACCGACGATAACGCCCACACGCTCAGCATTGATGCTGTTGATATCCAGACCGCAATCCTTCCAGGCCTGCATACCTGCCACCACGCCGTAATGGATAAAGGTATCCATCTGCTTGGCTTCTTTGGACGAAATGTATGGTGTTAAATCAAAATCCTTGACCTCACCCGCTATCTGGGCTGTTAGGGCCGAAGGATCGAAACGGGTAATACGCCCGATGCCCGAACGCCCATTGACGATGTTATCCCACGCGGTAGGAATATCGTTGCCGACCGGGGAAACAATACCCAGCCCGGTAATCACGACACGTCGTTTCACGGATGACTCCTAAACACAAAAAAAGCGGTTTAAAGGGAATAACTGCGTCTTGCAAGCTAAAGCCGCCGGGCACAGGCTACTCTCTGGAAACCGCTCTGGAGCGAGGGCGTGCACAATGCCGCCCACCCTCTTAATTGAACTTACTGCTTGCTGTGAGAATTGATGTAGTCCACAGCTTGCTGGACCGTCGTGATTTTCTCAGCTTCTTCGTCTGGTATTTCGGTTTCGAATTCGTCTTCGAGCGCCATCACGAGCTCGACCATGTCGAGCGAGTCGGCACCGAGGTCGTCGAGAAAAGAAGATTCGTTTTTGATCTCGGCTTCGTTAACGCCAAGTTGTTCAGCGACGATCTTCTTGACGCGCTGTTCGATGCTTTCCATGCAGATTCTCCAAGTTGGGAAAAATTCCCGCAAATTATAGCCAATCCATACTGCTAAGAGGGATAAGCTATGACAAAAAACGGCGTTCTTGTATGAGGCCCAACGTTATTCTTACAACGCCGGCTCAAGCAATAGGCCCCAAATAATCCCGCAATTTTACCTCAGCCGGGCGCGATGCCAAGCCTTACATGTGCATACCACCATTCACATGGATGGTGCTGCCCGTAATATATTGCGCTTGCGACCCGGCCAGGAAGGCTACCGCATTAGCGATATCTTCAGCAGCGCCCAGTCGTCCCAGGGGGATTTGCGACAAAATTGCCGCCGACTGCTCAGGGGTCAGAGAGCGTGTCATGTCCGTATCAATAAAGCCCGGAGCGACACAATTAACTGTAATGTTACGGCTACCGAGCTCGCGCGCCAAGGCACGGCTCATGCCGGCGACACCGGCTTTGGCAGCTGCGTAGTTGGCTTGACCGGGGTTACCGCTCTCGCCCACCACCGAAGTGATGCTGATGATACGGCCCCAGCGGGCTTTCATCATGGGGCGGATAACGGCACGCGACAGGCGGAACACGGCACTTAGATTGGTCTGGATAACGGCGTCCCAGTCTTCATCTTTCAAGCGCATGGCCAGGTTGTCACGCGTAATACCGGCATTATTAACCAGAATGTGCGGGCCACCGTCTTCTTTGCTCAAAGCCGAAATCAGCGCTTCGCAAGCAGCCGGGTCGTCCACGTTCAAAACATGGCCGTAGCTGCCATTCTGATCCAGCACAGCGGAAATCGCCTGTGCGCCGGACTCGGAAGTAGCGGTACCAACCACCTTGGCACCTCGTGCCATCAATTCTTTAGCAATCGCCTGACCGATACCGCGCGATGCGCCGGTTACCAGTGCAGTCTTGCCGCTTAGGTCCAATTCTTGCATTTATGCTCCCTCCAGGGCTTCCAAAGTGGCCTGCAAGGACGCAGGGTCGCTGATCGACAAGGCGACCAGATCACGGTCAATACGCTTGACCAGCCCCGTCAGCACTTTGCCTGGACCACACTCGACCACGTGGGTGACTCCTTGAGCCTTCATGGCCTGGATAGTCTCAACCCAGCGCACGGGATGCCAGGCCTGACGGACCAGCGCATCTTTAATCTGTTCGGGGTCGGTAGGCGCGGCTACGTCCACGTTATTGATCACGGAAATAGCAGGCGTTTGCACTTGAACCGAGGCCAGAGCCTGGGCCAGCACAGCAGCTGCCGGTTCCAACAGACTGGAGTGGAAAGGAGCCGATACAGGCAGCACCAAGGCACGCTTGGCACCGGCTTCTTTAGCCAGCGCACATGCACGATCTACCGCTTCCACATTCCCGGCTATCACAACCTGAGCAGGCGCATTGTAGTTAACAGCCTGAACAATCTGCTGTCCCTCAGAGGCACGAGCACACACATCGCGCACCTGATCGTCATCCAGACCCAGCACGGCAGCCATGGTACCGACACCCACAGGTACGGCAGCTTGCATGGCATCGGCACGGATGCGAACCAGCGGAACTGCTTGTTCCAGGCTCAGAGCACCGGCAGCAGTCAGGGCCGAGTATTCACCCAGGCTATGACCGGCCATCACGGCAGGAGCGGGGCCACCGGCCTGAATCCAGGCCCGATACATGGCCACGGCGCTAGCCAGCATGACAGGTTGAGTATTGGTAGTCAGGTTCAGAGCCTCGGCAGGCCCTTGTGCCATCAACTGAGCCAGGTCCTGGCCCAGCGACTGGCTGGCTTGTGCAATGGCTTGCTGTACGACAGCAGACTCGGCCCAGGCATCGAGCATGCCTACGGACTGCGAGCCTTGTCCTGGAAAGACAAACGCAATTTTCATGGTAGAAAAACCCAAAGAGATGAGGCGGTAATCCGGATCGCGCTACTTAGCAGCGGACCAGCACCGAACCCCAGGTAAAGCCGCCACCCACGCCTTGCAACAGCGCCAGATCACCGGCACGGATACGACCATCCCGGCGAGCGGCATTCAGGGCCAAAGGCACACTGGCTGCCGAGGTGTTGGCATGTTGATCAACCGTGATAACCACCTTCTCGGAGGGGATACCCAGCTTACGACCTAGAAAATTGATGATACGAACGTTGGCCTGGTGCGGCACCAGCCAATCGATATCGGCCAGAGAGACGCCAGCCTGTTCGCAGACTTGATTGGCCGAAGCGGCCAGAGAAGTGACAGCCAGCTTGAACACAGCCTGACCATCCATACGCAGGAAGGGATCGCCCACTACCTGACCGTGCGAGACATTGCCGGCCGCGCACAAAATACCCATTTGACTGCCATCCGCATTGAGCTGGGCAGCCAGAACACCGGGTTCATCGCTGGCTTGCAGAACCACAGCGCCCGCACCGTCGCCAAACAGGACGCAGGTAGAGCGGTCGTTCCAGTCCAGGATGCTGGAGAACACTTCAGCACCGATGACCAACGCATTGCGCGCACGGCCGGCCTTGATCATGGCGTCGGCAGTCGTCAGTGCATAGACAAAGCCGCTGCACACCGCTTGTACGTCGTACGCGGCAGCGCCCTTGTTGCCCAATTCGGCCTGCACCAGACATGCAGTGCTGGGGAAAACGTAATCGGGAGTGGAAGTAGCCACCACAATCAGGTCCAGATCCTGGGCAGCAATGCCCGCATCTTCCAGCGCCTGACGCGCGGCCTGGGTTGCCAAGTGGCTGGTACGGACACCGGGATCGGCAAGATGACGCTGGTGAATACCGGTACGCTCGACAATCCACTGATCGGAGGTTTCGATACCCTTTTGAGCCAGCTCCACCGCTAGATCATCGTTAGACACAATCCGAGGAGGCAGGTAGCCGCCTGTACCGATAATCTTGGCAAATATCGTCATTTTATGTTCCCGATCAAGCCCGTTCTTATGAGGACGAGGGCTCTGAAGTATGGCGTGTATCTGGTTCGCCGCTTTGCTCTTCATGCAAGTTCACACTTTGCATGATGCGTTCGACTGCCTGGCTGGTACCGCTGAGCAGACCATTGAGCACCGCACCGCGGGCCCGTTGCAAAGCATAACCGAAAGCGTAGGCATCGGCAGAACCATGACTCTTGATAACAATACCGCGTAAACCCAAAAGGGCCGCACCGTTATGACGGCGATTATCCACCCTGTCGCGGAAACGATTCAAGACAGGACGAGCCAGCAAAGCGGACACTTTGCTCAATGGGTCACGGGTAAATTCGTCGCGCAGCATACTGCCGACCATCTTGGCCAGCCCTTCAATGGATTTAAGGACCACATTGCCCACGAAACCGTCGCACACGACCACGTTGACGGTACCTTTGCAGATATCGTCACCTTCTACGTTGCCGTAAAAATTCAGTCCGCTGGAGCGCAACAGTTCAGCCGCCTTTTTGACGACCTCGTTGCCTTTGATGACCTCTTCCCCAATATTGAGCAGACCCACGGTGGGACGCTCATGGCGATCCACAATACTGGCCAGAGCAGATCCCATAATGGCGAACTGCAACAGGTGTTCTGCGGAGCAATCCACATTGGCGCCCAGATCCAGCATGATCGTGGCCCCGCCCTTTTGGTTCGGGATGGACGTGGCAATGGCTGGGCGATCAATCCCATCCAGAGTTTTGAGTACGTAGCGCGAAATTGCCATCCATGCGCCGGTATTGCCCGCAGAAATGCAGGCATCAGCTATCCCGTCCTTGACGGACTGGGCAGCCACTCGCATGGAGGAGTCTTTTTTGCGGCGCAGGGCCACCTCGACCGAATCGGCCATGGTGACAACTTCGGATGCGGGAAGAATGTCGTACCAGGAGGTATCGACATTACCTTGCGCACGCAATGTTTGCTCGATGGCCTGAGGCTCGCCAACCAATAAGCAGTGCACATCCGGATAGCGCTTGGCAAAAAGCAGCGCTGCAGGGACAGTGACGGATAAACCGATATCGCCGCCCATGCAATCGATGGCAATACGTATTTTTTTGTTAGACATCAAGCATGCAACCTATGTTGCTTGCAACGACAAAGAGACTATTACTCGTCGTTCTTTGTTTTCAGCACTTTACGGCCACGGTAGATGCCGTTAGGGCTGATGTGGTGACGCAGGTGCAGTTCGCCAGTCGTAGGCTCGATAGCCGTCGAAGGACCAGTAAGCGCGTCGTGCGAACGACGCATGTTACGCCGGGACGGGCTCTTTTTATTCTGCTGAACAGCCATGATGACTCCTGTAGATGGACAACCCCGAATAAATGGGTGCAGCCCGAAAAAATTAACGAATTAGTAACAAACAATCAAGACTTCTTGAGCGAGCCCAATACGGCAAACGGGGATGGCCGCTCAAAGGCGGACTCATCCAGGTCGTCAGACTTGGCTTCCATGGACAGCGACTGCGCGTCGGGACAAACCTCATGGCGCGGCACATAAGGCACGCTAAGAATCAGCTCGTCCTCGACCAGTCCCAGGACATCCAACTGGCCTTCACACAAGATGCGATCAGGACCTTCCGCATCGTCATCATCCAGCTCAAGTTCGTCCTCGGTTGCCACAATCTGTACTTCGTTGGAAATATCGATGGGCCACTCAAAAGGCTTCACACAGCGCTGGCATTCCAAAATGACACTACCTTTGGCCTGCACATGCACAAAACGACGCCGGGCAGAATCTTCCCGACCCGACACACTCCAGTCAATGCGCAAATCGCCTTGATCGGGCAAATCGGATACCAGACGAGACAAATCTTCCACCAGCACCTGACCCGACATTTCCTGAGGGGCACGGGCTAGATTCAAGGTGTCGATATACTGTGTCGTCATAAGTATGCTTAGGGCATCAAACCACGGTTTTACCAGGATCTGGAACCGCTTGTTTGTTCTGCTTTATTTGTCGCTTTCGCTTGTTTGCTGCTTGCTTGTTTCACTGCCTTGGTATCGCTTGGGGGCTCTACCACTTTTTCTTGTACTGCTTTTTTTCCTGCCCCTCGGTATTGAAGCATGTAAAGCGCAGCCGGCAAACCGCCAAGCCAGCCCACAACCATTTCAATAACGAAGAAAACATTAGATAATACCGTGCTAAGCACAAGGCAGTCAAACCAAAGCACAGCTAAAACACACTATGCGTCTCATCCTTGCATCAAGCTCAGTCTATCGCCGCGCTATGTTAGCGCGTTTGGGCTTGCCTTTCACCTGTCAGTCTCCTGACATTGATGAAACCCCACTTCCCGCAGAGGCTCCCGCCCAGCTCAGCCTGCGTCTGGCGCGTGAAAAAGCGGCCCGTATCAGCCAGCTGAACCCAGGCGCCCTCGTGATCGGCTCCGATCAGGTCGCCACATCGGGCCAGGACGCTATTGGCAAGCCTGGCGACCATGCCGGTGCGCAGAAACAACTGCGTCGCCTGAGCGGTCAAGACATCGATTTCCATAGCGCTTTATGCGTGACGGATGGCCAGGAATTTCTGTGCAGCGATATTGTTACCAATTGTCGTTTTCGCGCATTGAGTGATGAAGAAATCGAGCACTATTTGCTGCAGGAAAAACCGTATGACACCGCTGGCAGCGCCAAGGCCGAAAGCCTGGGTATTGCCCTGATGGAGTCCATGCGCTCGGACGACCCAACCGCTATCATTGGCCTGCCGCTGATCGAGCTGTGCACCATGCTGCGTCACTTTGGCTTGAACCC